>JASMSZ010000156.1:0-6938 GCA_041694515.1 Halanaerobium sp. | reverse complement strand
AAAAAATTGATAAAGTTGAGCTTCCGGTCTCAAATGTTACTTCCTGCGCTTTTGGAGGCAAGAATTTAGATCAACTGTATATTACAACAGCCAGTGTTGGTCTGAGTGAAGAGCAAAAAGAGGAGCAGCCTTATGCTGGTGGAATTTTTAGATATCAGGCTGAGGTTAAGGGTCTAAAGACTTTCAAATTTGAATTTTAAATATTTTATACAAGCAAAAAAGAACCAGCTAACAAAAAGCCCGCTATCTCAGCGGGCTTTGCAATATGTCTTAATTTTTATTAATTATTTTACTTTTATTTTTCAAATGGTTTTATAAAATAAAAATTTTTTTCATCTGAAATTATTCTTACTGCAGCCGAGTTTATTTGTAGATTAAGCTTAAGTTAAAGTTAAGTCCAGTTAATATTAGCTTTTTTTCTGGGGACTGTTCTTAGATATTTTACATCAGGATAGCCAATTACTAAAGCTGTTATTATTTCCTTATTATTTTCAATGTTTAAAAATTTTCTAATTTCTGGTTGGCCTTTGGCTCCTCTTAGAGTAAAGCCGCTAAATAAAGCGCCTAAATCTAGGGCATTTGCCATTAATTCCATATTGGCAGAAGCAAGGGCACCATTAACATTAGAATTTGCTGTAACTACAATTACTAGTGGAGCATCAAAAAATAAGAGATCATTATCTAGAGTTTCATTTTGATAATCTTGATACATTTTGATCCACATTTCAGCATATTTTTTGAATTTCATTTTCTCTGGTTCTAAGTTATTAAGTATTGATTTACCTTTTTCATTTAGGCTTTTTAGGATTAGCCCTCTAAAATAATCGATTTTATCTCTGATGACTGTAAAAGAAACATCCTGCTGATTACTGCTGGTTGGGGTAAAACGTCCTGCCTCTATAATTTTTTTAATCTTTTCTTTTTCAACTTTTTTAGCTTTAAATTGTCTAATAGATCTTCTAAATTTAATGAAATTCAAAAGATTATCAGCTGGAACTGAAAAATTTTTTTCTTCATATTCTTTTACTTCATTCATTTCATATTCGCTAGATGAAACTGCATCTGCTGGACAGATAGCAATACAATGACCGCAGTTAAAACAACTTTCATTTTTTATTTGAGCTTTTCCCTCCACCATTATAATATCATTTACTAAACAATCATCAATACATTTGCTGCAGCCAATACATTTTTCTTTGTCAACTTTCATCATTTAAAAATCACTCCTAATATTTTAATAATTTTGTTTTAATTTGCACATCTGTGTAATTATGCATTTTTAAGTATACTAAGCTTGATAGATTGTGTCAATGAATATCAACTAAGTTACTCATAATTTTAATTGTGTGAAATGTGATTGGAGGTAGCAAGATGAAAAATATATAGAAGAACTTGATAAGGCTTTTTCAGCTTTTAAATGTTTGGGTTTAAGCGAGAGTGCGGCAGAATATGGATCTAAGTTTTATGCTGGCGCGTTATGGAGTACTTTAGATAAGTGGATCGGAAAAGGAATGGAAGAATCGCCAGCTGAGCTGTGAAAGTTGTTTAGTGAGTTAATTGGCTGGTGAATTTAGTAATTCAGTTAAGATCTATAGAAACAACGTTTTATTTTCAACAAGAATACTTGCTTAAAGTATAAAAATCTTATAATTGGAATTAGGGTAGTCTTTGTTCCAAAAAATAATCTTTGAAAATAACTAATTTCTCTTGACACCTCTAAAAAGATATAGTACAATACTACTTGTGACATAAGTGGAGAGATGTCCGAATTGGCTAAGGAGCCGGACTTGAAATCCGGTGAAGCCGAAAGGTGTCAGGGTTCGAGTCCCTGTCTCTCCGCCATTGAATATTAAGGGCTGACGCCCATTTTAAGAAACCCGCTGAGAGGCGGGTTTTTTGTGTTTTGAGGGTGAATCCTAACAAAATCCTAACATTTCATTTATATTAGTATTTTATCAGTTATTTTAATGAAAAGCATTATTTTTTCATTATTTTACCTATTTTGCGCTTGGATACCTGATAACCTTTTTTAGCTACTTTTCTTCCATTATCACTCGGATTAGGAGGGTGATTGCAAATAAAATTATTTTGTTGGTTATATTAAATAACTAAAAAATAAATTTGACAATTGATATATTTTTGTTCTATAATATTTATAGTTACGAAATATTAATAATATTAAATATAAGGAGGGGCTTTTGATGAATTTAAATCAAGAAATAATGAATTTAAACAAAGAAACCAGGGATATTGATAATATTATCCGGGATATTCATAAATATTTAGTGCAGTTTACTAAAAGAAATTTAAAGAAAAATGGATTAACAATGCCGCGCTTTATGCTTCTCTGGAACATAAAGAAAAACCAGCCGGTTAATATGAGCTTTTTGCATGAAAAAATGTATATGGCAAATAGTACTCTTACTGTTATAGTAGATAAACTTGTTGCTGAAAAATTTGTAAAACGCTATAGGAGTCCTGAGGATAGAAGAGTAGTATTGCTGGAATTAACAGAGAGTGGAGATAAACTTCTCTGTAAAATGATTTATGTACGTCAAAGCTTTCTGGAAAAGGCTTTAATTGATATGGATTTGCAGGAACAGGATGAAGTAATTGAATCTATTAGTTCTGTTCGTAATAATCTAAAACGTTTGTTGGAAAAAGGAGATGATATGGATGAGTGTAGATGACAACGAAGCTTTGGATTTTGAAGAAGAAGAAATAATAAATAGTCCACAATTGGGAAATAGAGAGCATATAATAAATGGTCCAATACTCAGTACTCTTTTTAAACTGGCCTGGCCGGTTATGATTGGTAATACTATGCAGGTTGTATATAATCTCGCTGATACATTCTGGTTGGGAAAACTAGGAGCTGAATCAGTTGCAGCACTTTCTGTTGGTTTTCCTCTTGTATTTCTTATGATATCAATAGGTGGAGGTATTACTGTCGCTGGTACTACTCTGGTTGCTCAGTATATGGGTTCTGATAATCAGAAAATGGTCAATAAAATTACAGGCCAGATCTTTGTTTTTGTAATGACTCTTTCGCTTGTCTTGGCTACAATTGGAGTTTTATTCAACAAGAATATTTTGCATTTGATGGGGGTTCCCGCTGGAATATTACCTGATGCATCTGCATACCTAGCAATTATTTTTGCAGGACTGCCATTTATGTTCTCCTTTTTTATATTTTCTGCTCTGCTTAGAGGTTATGGTGATACCAAAACACCAATGAAAATGGTTGTGTTTTCTGCAATATTGAATATAATTTTAGATCCGTTTCTTATTTTTGGAATAGGATTTATTCCAAATTTAGGAGTTAGAGGAGCAGCTATTGCTACAGTTTTTTCTAGAGCAGTTGCTGGAGTTATTGGTATCTATATATTATTTACCGGTAAAAAAGGTTTAGTTCTTTCTTTAGATTCACTTAAACCAGATTTTAAAGAAATTAAAAAGATCTTAATTTTGGGTTTGCCTTCAGCCGGAGAACAGTCTATTGTGGCTCTGGGTATGACACTTTTAATGAGTATAGTTTCTCAATTTGGGACAATGGTAGTTGCAGCATATGGGATAGGTTCTCGTATTTTATCGGTAGTTATGCTTCCTACTAGAGGTTTTGCAACTGCAACAACAACAATGGTTGGACAAAATTTAGGAGCAGAGCAAACTGACAGGGCTGAAAAAAGTGCCTGGGTTAGTACAGGAATTATATTTTTCTTGTTAACACTGCTGGCCTTTCTATTTAATCTTTTTCCAAAAACAGTAATTTCTATATTTAATACAAATCCTGAAGTAATCAAGATAGGTACATCATTTTTACGGATTGTAGGTTTTTCATTTGGTTTTCTTGGAATTAGATTTATTCTTGGTGGCTCTTTTAGAGGGGCAGGTAATACTGTTATTGCAATGGTCCTGGCAATAATTGCTCTCTGGGGAATACGCCTGCCATTGGCTCAATATCTTGGCATTAATTTAGGCTGGGGAACAAATGGTATCTGGTGGGGAATGTTTTTCTCCAATTTTATCAGTTCAATTATCGCAGTTGTCTGGTTTAAAAAAGGTGGATGGAAAGAAAAAGCCATTGAAGAGTAAAGTGTGATAAAGCCTTCACCGACATAAGAGGCTGCTATCTTATCTGTATTAGATAATTGAAATCAGCATGTTTTAATGCACAAGATATTGCATCTGCTGCTGGAAGGTTTGTATTTCTCGAGAATACACAGCAGCTGTTCCTTATGGTTATCAATAATCCTTATTTAAAAGATTAAAATATCAAAATTTATACAGATAAAAAAGAACTCTATTTACTTTGATTTATGGAAAAAGAAATTATTTATATCTATACTTTTTATAACATTAGAAATATTAACTTCCAAATAATAATTTTTACTTCTCTTTTTATAATAATTTACTTTCTATAATAATTTTAGCATTTAACATAAATAGTTGCAATTATAAACTATATTTGTTATAATAATAGCTGAAATATGAAACTAATATAAAGTTTGTAATAAATATAATGCCTTAAAAGGGGGTGAAATATGGATATTTTAAATGCTATCATTGGTAAAAGTTGGGGACAGCGAATAATTGTTCTAGGGGCAGCAATTTTATATTCATATTTATTCATTGCTAAACCTACTATAGCAAAAAAAGGAGTTATTAATTCTTTTCAAACTTTTACTAGCTTATTTACTTTAATTATAGCTGCTTTATTGATTTCACAAGCTATTGGATTTCTGATTCCTGAAGAAAGGGTTATTGATCTCTTAGGAGAAGGTTCAGGTTTGAAAGGTATTGCCACAGGTGGACTTTTAGCTGGACTGTTACAGGGAGGGCCTTATGCTGCTTACCCTATTATTAAATCTCTTTATGATAAAGGAGCTCATATAAGTGTAGTAATAGCAATGTTATTGGGGTATGGTGCTATTGGAATTGGTAGAGTTGCTTATGGTTTGATGTTTTTTGGACCTAAAATTGTAGGACTTAGATTACTTCTAGCGGTCCCGGTACCTATTTTAGCAGGGTTAATAGTTTTATTATTTGTTTAAAAATTACAAATACGAAAAGGAGGTTAAAATGAAAAAATTCAGAATGACAATCATGTGCAGAGATCTTGAAGCATCAAAGAAGTTTTATCAGGATTTTGTTGGGTTGAAACCATTTAGAGAAGTCACGGTAGGCGAAGAAACTCTGGGAGGAGCATCACTCTGCTTCTTGGAAGATGAAAGCGGAGAGATTGAAGTGGAACTTGTATGTGCATCCAAAGGTGACAAGTGCACAACAAAAGGTCTGGTAGCCTGCTTCTTCACAGATGAAGAAGGCATAGTTGAGAAACAGCAGCAGGCACTCGACATGGGATACAATGCTACAGAGATCAGAAAACCCGATGAGAACAGCACATATTTCTATGTATATGACCCAGACAAGCTATCAATTGAATTTAGAGTCAGATAACAGACGGTCAGGCGAACATAGAAATAACAGAGGCAGAAATTGATATTCTGCCTCTGTTTAATTACAGCAAATTTTTTATAATCTTTTTTTGGTGTCGGACAGTAGATTTGGGCTCTCATGTTATTTTCATATTTCTTAACGTCTCAGCTTCAAAACTATTGAATTTTCGCTGCCAGCTTTTAAAAAAGCTGGGGATTTTAAAGGAGGTATAGAGTAGTGCATTTACCGATTTATTTATTACCTGTGGCCGGGCTTGTCATAGGGGTTTTAATTTCTTTAATAGGTGGGGGTGGAGGAATATTTTATGTTGGAATGCTGACAGGATTGTTTGCTATTTCAATGGATCAGGCTGTGTCTGTATCTCTTGCAACAATTATCCCGACAACCCTGGCTGCTTCAATAAGTCACTACCGGGCAAAAAATGTAAAGCTAAAAGCAGGATTTCTACTTGCAGCAGGCGGGATTGTTGGAGTAGTTGCCGGTTCCTATCTTGTTACAATTATTCCGCTCAAAGTTCTTAAAATAATATTTGGGATTTTTCTTCTAAGCATGGGAATCGGGATGATTATTTCAAGAAAGAAAAAGCAAGATAAAAAAGAAATTTCAGAAAACAAACAACTTGAAGAAGTTAATGCTAATAAAAGCAAGCCTAATTCAAAGTTTTTTATAGTAAAAGGCCTGGTATTTGGGATACTGGGCGGGCTAATGTCAGGTATGCTCGGTACAAGCGGCACACCTCCAATCCTTGCAGGACTGAACAGCATAGGTCTTTCCTCTCTGGAGGTAGTGGGCACATCAGTCATGGTGCTCTTTTTTATAGCTATCACAGGTGTGATAACTCATAGTGCATTTGGAACTCTAAATTGGCTGCTGGTGGTCCTGCTTGCATCTGGCACTATAACCGGTGCAATTTTTGGACCTTTATTGGGTAAGCGAATAAACAAAAAAACTTTGGAAAAATTCTATGGTCCGTTTTTTATTGGACTTATTTTATTAATGGCAATTTCGATGTTCTTCTAATATTTTGTCCTAAATGTAATTTTTTAAAAAGAAGTATTGAAATATAAATTCAAATTGATGTATAATAAAGTTAAGGAGAACATTTAGATTTGACGCAACGTAATCTAACAAAGGAGTGATATAATGAAAGTCAAATGGTGGGGACATTCTTCGTTTTTAATTGAGCATAATGGAATAAAGATTATTACAGATCCTTATGATGATAGTCTGCCTTATCAAAAAATAACAGATAAAGCAGATTATGTTACAGTTAGTCATGGACATTTTGATCATAATGCAGTTGAGCGTTTGGATGGGGATTTTAAAGTTATAGATAGTTCAAAAGGATTTAAAAATAATGAAATAGAAATAGAAGCTATAAAATCCTATCATGATAGTCATCAGGGAGAAGATAGAGGTGAAAATTTAATATATTTAATTCAGTTAGAAGATAAAAAAATCTGTCATTTAGGTGATTT
>JASMSZ010000155.1:0-31093 GCA_041694515.1 Halanaerobium sp. | reverse complement strand
TATTGATAAATGAGTAGATACTTTTTTGGTTTTCTGATATAATATTCATGCGACTGATTTCCTTTCTTTTATATTTTCATGGTTGAAAATATTATATCAGAAAAGGAGGTCAGTCGCATTTTTTATTTATATTTCTTGTAAAGTGGTGTTTAAATACTTTAAAACACAAAAAACACAGCCCCTGATTAAAGGAAACTGTGTTTAATAACTTGAGCAATTATTTAAATAAAAACTGCTGCACAACTCCCTTCGCTGGTATTATCCAGATCAGGTCCTGAGGGTCAAAGCATCTGCTTTTTCTCAGCCGTAAGGCTCCCCTGTTAATATTTAATTGTACTGAGCTTTCTTTTATAAACGCATGGTCAGCTCAGCATTAGGGCATCGAGCCCGTCATACTCGCTTTCTTTTATTTGCTTTCTAAGGCCTTCATTACAATTATCAGCACAATATAGGTTACTATAGTTGTCGGAATCAAAAATGTCGCATTATAAACTGTAGAGTATACCCAGACATTCTGTCCTTCTGGTGCATAACTGCCAAAAAAGATAACTCCTGACAAAATATGAACAATTAACCTTAAGGCCGAGGCCACTACCACTGCCCAAAACATTTTAAGAGGCTGAATAATCTCATCTTTTCTGATCTTAAACATTCCTGCTGCTCCTAAAACCATATAGGGCAGGGGATAATCCATAATCAGCTGAACTGGATGAATAATATAGGCTCCAAACATCAGCTGCAGCAGTCCATAGGCCAGACCACTAAACATTCCTGCTCCCAGACCCCAGCGAAAAGCAATTATAAAGATTGGGAGCATTTCTAAACTGACCGAACCTCCCTGAGGCATCCGCCAGAGTTTGAGGAAATTAAGCACAACTGCCAGAGCAACCGCCACCCCGATTTCTGCCAGCATTCTTGTTGAAAATTTATTCTGCATAATAAAAACCCTCCTGATTTGTGAGGAACAAACCGGAGGGTTTAATGTCTTTATATAACTACCTACGCCTGCATTACCAGGATCAGGTCCATGGGTCGATGATTGCTCATCCTCTCAGCCTCCAGTTTGGCTCCCCAGTCTTTAATTTTTAAATCTAGTCATGTAGAAATTTCTATCTAGCTGTATTATACAATAGAAATTGAGATTAATCAAATGGGATTTTGATATTTTTTCTTTAGTTCTGAAAAAACCTGTTCACCATCTAATAATTCTGCACCATTTTTTATTAGCTAGGAAATTATACCTGATGGTTTGTTGGGGATAATATTTATAGTTTCATAATTTCCGCTATCAACAAAATTTAACCTTACTATATTACAGATTGTCCGAAGGACATTTTGTTCTTTCATTTTCTGCTTCAGCTCATAACCTTTATTTTCTGAACATTAAACTCTTCTTAATTTCTCGACTTGCTGTAGTTCTATGACAGTTATATGCTTTATAACCCCCAAAATATTGAAATAGCAGTGGGTACTATAACAGCCATTATTATTTCTAAGGGTGCACCTACTAGTACATAATCCCTAAATTTATACCCTCCCGGTCCATAAACCATTAAATTTGTTTGGTAGCCTACCGGGCTCGCAAACGAAGCACTAGCAGCAAATGTTACTGCTAAAACAAAGGCAAAAGGATTTGCTCCAATCTGATCTGCAGCATTTATTGCCACCGGAATCATAAGTACCACAGTGGCATTATTACTTATTATATCTGTAAGTAATGTAGTCATATAATAAAATATCGCCAAAACAATAATATCCGGTAAAAACCCTGCAATATTTAAAATCTGATTAGCTATAAACTTAGCAGTTCCAGTCTGCTCAATTGCAACCCCTAATGGTATTAAACCCGCTAAAAGAAAAATAACTTCCCAATTAATTGAATCATATATTTCCTGTGGATTTATTAATTTCAGGATAACCATTGCTGCAATACCTGCTAAAGTAGCAATCGGAATCGGCAATATTTTAAGTGATGCCAAAATAATTATCGAAAAAGCAATTCCTACTGATAAAATAATATCTAAAGGCTTATAATCAATAGTTTCTGTTTCATCCCTTTCTCTTATTATAAAGTTTTGATTTTCTTTTAGCCTTTCTATAGTATTTTCAGCAGCCAGTAATAGAAGAACATCCCCTTCCCTCAAATAGAAATTTTTAATATCAGTATGGGCAATTTCCCCTCCATGTCTAATTGCAAGCAAACTTGCATCATAACGATTAAGGAAATTAACATTATTTATAGTCCTGCCTTTCAAAAACGAGTTATCAGGAATAACTAATTCAATTACTTTCTGGCCGGTTATCTCGTTTTCTAATTGTGCTTGAGAAATTTTAATTTCTGGTAGAATAATTATCCCATTAATCTTTGCAAATTCTAAAACAGTTTCATAATCTGCTCTAATAACCAAATGATCATTTGGCCTAATTGTTTTTAATTCTAGAGGTTCCATATATTTTTCATTATTGCGATTTAATTGTATAATATCTAAATTTTTACCCTTATTTGACAATAACTCTCCTATATCCTGCCCAATTAACGGAGAATTTTCAGCTATTTTTATTTCAGTTAAATATTTTTCTATTTCATATTCTTCTATATAATCTTTTACATCATGTTTTATTCTTTCGGGTATTAAGCGGTGTCCAATTGTTATTAAATATAAAATTCCCACCACAAATACTACTATCCCTAATTTTGTGAATTCAAACATGGAAAAAGGATGGTTTATCAAGCGAGCAGATACCTGACTTCCTAAAAGATTAGTGGATGTCCCTAATAAAGTTAATGTACCACCCAGCATAGCAGCATAAGAAAGTGGGATTAACAATTTAGAGGGAGATACTTTTGTTTTTCTAGCTAAATCAGTCACCATAGGTATAAAAGTAGCAACTGTCGGAGTGTTATTAATAAAACCAGCAATAATACCTGTAAGTCCACTTATTGCAATCACCTGTTTTTTCTCATTATCACCAGTATATTTAATAATTTTATTTCCTAGAAATTGCATTGCTCCACTATTTTGAATTCCCCTACTAATTACAAACATTGCCATAACTGTAATTGTCGCTGAATTACTAAATCCTGATAAAGCATCCTCAACTGAGACCTTCGTCCAGAAATTGAGTATAATTAAAATAACTGGTATACATAAAGATATAACACCTATTGGAAGCGGCTCCCATATAAACATAACTAAAAGTAAAAATATTAACAAAATAATAATAAGTATTCCTTGATTAAAAGTTGGTGTACTTTTAATATTTGTCTTATTTTGACTTTCTTGTGCCTGCACACAATATGGTTGAAAAAAAACAAATAATAGAATAAGCAAAATGAATACTGCAGTTAAATAATTATTTTTTGTTAACATATTCATCTCCTCCTATTAAATTCAATATTTTTTTAATCAGCTTCGTTTTAAATTATTTTAGTTTTTTTGCAGAGTAATTTCTTATTTTATTTTAATGAATTTTATTTTATTTTTCAAGTATCTAAAAATATATTTTAATAAATTTTATCTTATGTTTTTAGCTGCTGCAGCTTACTTATCCTGCTCTCTACATATGCTAAATTAATTTTATAACTCAAACTTCGCACATAAATAATCCTTTTGCAAATGCGAAGTTTGAGTTATAAAATTAATTTTTTTAATTGAAAGTTTCTGGCTGGCCTGTTAAACTATAAGCAAAGTTCGAATATATTAAAAAAATCGGGGTGAATCACCTTGCAAAATGTAAAAAATTTATTTAATAAATATAGTGGAGATATGCTGAGTGGTTTAACTACTGCTACTATTGCACTGCCGCAGAATATGGCTTATGCTTTAATTTTAGGAATTAATCCAATTTACGGTATTTACGCGTCAATTTTTTCAATGCTGACCGCCTCTATCTTCAATTTTTCCTCTTATGTAATTGTAGGCCCAACAAATATGTTGACAGTAGCTCTTTACAGTAGTTTAAGTAGTTTTCAGGGCGAAAATTATCTGCAGGTTATATTTTTAACTACCTTTTTAATCGGCCTCTTTCAATTTTTACTGGTCAGTTTTAATTTAAGTGAATTAATAAAATACATTTCACACCCGGTGGTGGTTGGACTTTCACACGGAGCAGCTGTATTGATTTTGTTTTCTCAAATAGAAAATTTCACAGGTGTCAGTGTCAGTGGTTCAAATGTAATCACCAAAAGCACCCAGTTCATTTCAAATATTTCCGAGCTGAATTATCTTAATTTAGCAGTTGGTGCAGCAACTTTATTTTTAATCTTTGTGATACCCCTAATCAAGAAATCACTGCCGGAATATCTAATAACAGTAGTCTTAATGACTATTCTAACTACAGCAGCGGGAATTAATCAGTCAATACCACTGGTCGGGGAAATCCCAAAAAGAATTATAGATTTTAATCTCATAAGCCTGGACTGGAATCTTATAGGCCAGGTTTACACTAAAGCCTTTTCTATTGCCTTACTTGGATTAATCCAGACTATGGCTGTACTGCAGTCACTTGCTTTGAAAACAGAAGAAGAACCTAACTTTGATCGAGAATTTAGGAGTCAGGGGATTACAAATATGGTAATTTCATTTTTTAGTGGTTTTGCTATTTCTTCTTCTTTTGCAAAAACTTTTACCAATTTAAGTGCAGGAGCCAAACATAGAGTTTCCCAATTTTTCTCTGCAATTTCGATTATTTTATTTATTATATTTTTCAGAACTTATCTGGCCTATATTCCAGTTGCTGTTTTAGCAGGACTTGTTATCTCAGCAGCAGTCGGAATCCTGGATCTAAAAGAAGTAATCAGAAATCTGAAAACTACCAGGGGAGACGCTTTAATTTTTGGAACAACCTTTCTTGCCACCATTGTCCTCCCAAATATTGATCAGGCAATTTATTTTGGAGTTTTGGTCTCTTTAGTGGTAGTCTTACAAATTTCCAAAGAAGCTGACATTGATATGTTATATTATGACAAAAAAGAGGATGACGAAGGTTATCATCTGCATAATATCCAGGATGAAAAAACAGCTGAATCAGACATTTCCGCCAGACAGGCACGAGTTATTGATCTTAAAGGAGCAGTCCATTTTAGTGCTGCAGATGATTTAAAAGAACAGCTGGAGGAATTTTATCAACCAAAAACAGATTTTATTATCAGACTGAGAAATGTTAGAAGAATTGATATTACAATTATCAAAGTCTTAGAAGATTTTATAGACCAGGTGCAGGAAAATGGTGGAGAAATTATGCTGACCGGAGTTAATGAGCGGCTGCTTAAAATTTTCCGCAAAATTGGGCTTGTAGAAAAAGTTGGAGAAGCCAATATTTATCTGCCAGAAACTGAATATTTTGCTGCCACCCATAAAGCCCTCGAATTCAGCCATAATGGCTTTGGGAAACAAAAAAATTCAAAAGATGAGAATAATGATCAAAGTACAAATGAGAATCAGGAAAATAAAGAAAATGAGAAAAATAATAATTAAATAAATAACTAAGCTCCCAACGGCCCTGTTAAAGTTAATTCTAACTGCAGCCTGAATGGGAGCTTTTTTCTTTAAAAACCTTATTCCGTTTTTTAAAATTTTATTAATTATTTTTATTTTCTCAAACTGTGTCCTTTATCCTGACTGACAAAACGGCCGAGAGAAGCAATGATTCCACCAATACACTGGCGGCAGTCTCCCGCTGCCTCATTGATACAGATTTTTTCCGGATAAATTTGATATTTTTCCCGGTACTGTGAATCAGTTACATTGGGCATCACTACATTAGCTCCTGCCAGCAGAGCCTTCTGCCTGCCTTCAGCATCAATTGTACCCAGAGCAGTTGTTGCCGGGATATGAGCCAGCGGCAGCAGCAGCCGGCTTAAGGCAGTGAACTTTAGAGTCATCTCCACTGTTCCAGTCTTACTATCTTTAAGCGGTGTCTGCTGATGAGGAATAAAAGGTCCCGAGCCAATCATATCAAGCTCTAAATCCTGAGATAAAAGCAGGTCTTCAGCCATAATCTCGGGGGTCTGTCCCGGTAGGTCAATTATGACCCCACTTCCAATCTGATAGCCGATTGTTTTAAGATACTTAAGACTTTCAATCCTGTTGTCAAAACTCATCCCCGGATGATATTTTTCGTATAAAGCACGATCTGCTATTTCATGTTTTAAGAGATAGCGATCAGCACCAGCTTCCCGCCAGAGTTTATAGGCCGCAAAATCTCTTTCTCCCAGGCTTAAAGTAATTGCCATCCCGGTTGTATTTTTAATTTCCTTAATAATCTCTGTAATTTCAGCCGCCGGATATTCATCTTCTCCTGACTGCAGTACAACGGTCTGATAACCAAGTTCAGCCGCCATCTGAGCAGTTTTAATAATTTCTTCTTTTTCTAACTGATAACGCTCAAGTTTCTGATTAGCTTTTCTCAAGCCACAGTAATGACAGTTCTGCTTACAGTAGCTGGAAAACTCAATAATTGCTCTTAAATGAACCTCATCTCCACAGATCTCTTTCCTCTTCTGATCTGCTTTCTGCAGTAGATAATCAAGCTGATTGATATCTGCTGCCAGCAGAGATGTAATTTCTTCTTTATTTAGTTCTGCCTTCTCAGAGGCCTGGTCAACCAGTCTTTTTATTTCAAATTGATTCAACTAAATCACCTCTTCCATTTCTTTTCGTTCCACATCTATCTGATCCTGCTGCCAGAGTTTTAGTGCTTCTGGAAAAGGTTTTAAGGCGCGGTCTAAAATTCCATGCAGCCAGGCAATAGCGATTCCATAATTAATTACCGGAATTCCTGCCTGATTTGCCTCCTCTAATCTCGATAAAACTTCCTTGCGGTTTAGCATACAGCTGCCGCAGTGCAAAATAATTGTGTATTCTTCCAGATTATCCGGAAATTCTCTTCCAGCTACATGTTCAAATTCAATTTCCGGACTAATTTGATTATGAATCCAGTTTGGAATTTTAACTGTACCAATATCATCCTGCTGGCGGCGGTGGGTACAGGCTTCTGCTACCAGAACCTTATCACCGGCTTTCAATTTATCCATTACCTTTGCTCCTCTGACAAAAGTATTCAGATCACCTTTGTAGCGGGCAAAAAGAACAGAAAACCCTGTCATTAAAATGTCTTGTGGTACCTCTTTCGATACCATTTCAAAAGCCTGAGAATCAGTAACTACAATTTTAGGCTTCTTTTTCAATTTATTTATTTCAGAGCTTACTTCGGCTTTTTTGGTCACCAGAGCTGCAGCATCATGATCTAAAATATCTCTGATTGTCTGAACCTGAGGCAGAATCAATCTTCCTTTGGGTGCTGCACTGTCAATGGGAGTCACTAAAACAGCTACCTCTCCTGCTTCAATTAAATCTCCCATAATTGTATCCCGACTGTGATCCTGAGGCATTTTCTCGGCAGCTTTTTCTCTAATTAAATCTATATTGATTTCAGCTTCTGCACTGGCTTTTATAAATTCCAGCTCATGTTTTTCGAAAAATTGATTGAATTCTTCTGAAACTGCAGCCTGCTCTTTACTTTCTGGATCCAGCAGTTCAACTTTATTTAAAACAATTATAAAAGGAATATCTCTTTCTTTAAATTCCCTGACCAACTCAGCTTCGAACTCTCCTGCACCCTGCACAGCTGAAATAACAAGCAGCGCCAGATCAGTCTTCCGCATAATTTCTTTAGTCTTTTTGATTCGCATTTCTCCCAGCTCACCCTGATCATCAATCCCTGCTGTATCAATCATCATCACCGGTCCAATCGGCAGCAGTTCCATTGCCTTATAAACTGGATCAGTTGTAGTTCCAGGCTGGCTGGAAACAAGGGCCAGCTTCTGATTGGTCAGCTTATTAATTAAAGAAGACTTTCCAACATTTCGCCTGCCAAAAACTGCAATATGCGGCCGATCTCCCTTTGCTGTAGAATTCATTTTTCCACTTCCTTATTTATAATAGTTTCTTAACTTGAAATTAGTTACACTAAAAATTATCATCAGTAAAATAGAAACAATTATCTCCGTCAAGATTTTAGCTTTAGATTTTATTATTACCATTCTTATTATTGTAAGCCGCAAAGCAGTCGCTGTGACTTAGTAAGATTAACTAGAAGGAGTTGATTATTGTGAGAATCGAAATTGACTGCCAGACACGATATCTGGCACTGACTGCGGCACAGGAGGTGCCGATCAGGAAGGAAGTCAATTCGGATTTGAAACAATAATCTTACTCCCTTCTTTAATCTTAATTTGGAACTAGACTGTTTTGCGGCTCACAATAAGATAATTTCGAATTATAATAAAATCTAAAGATATAAATCGTGCTTTCCATCTGCAATCGCATCAAGTTTATCAGCAATATTTTCAGCCAACTTCGGATTATCATTTTTCAGCTTCTCCATCAGAACAGATAGACATTCCTTACCGTGCTTTCGACTTTCTTCTGTTCCAAAGTCCTCTAAATATTCTTTAAAAGTTAGCATTGCATTAGGACGGCAGAATTCCTGAATTTTACCTGGCTTGGCCAGATCCATAAAGTCTTTTCCAGTCCGACCAAGACGGTAACAGGCGGTACAGAAACTTGGAATATAACCATCTTTAGCTATCCCGGAAATAATCTCATCAATAGGACGTAGATCATGGAGTGAAAACTGAGCCAGTTCTTCTTTATTATTTTCCTTTTTCTCATAGCCGCCTGGAGTTGTCCGGGAACCAGCAGATATCTGAGAAACTCCGTGCTCAAACAATTCATTTCTCATCTCTGAGGTTTCTCTAGTCGATAAAATCATACCTGTATAAGGAATTGCCAGTCTCAAAACTGCTACCAGTTTGCGAAAATCAGAATCTGATACAGGATAAGGAACTTCATCCAGAGGAGTTCCCAGAGCTGGATTAAGTCTGGGTACTGAAACAGTATGAGGTCCAACTCCCCACTTTTTATCCAGATACTCAGCATGTAAAAGCATTCCAATTACATCAAATTTATAATCATAAAGTCCAAATAGAGCTCCAATACCCACATCATCAATTCCAGCTTCCTGAGCTCTATCCATCACCGAAAGACGCCATTCATAATTACTCTTGGGACCTGATGGATGAAGTTTCTGGTACTGTTTGCGGTTATAGGTTTCCTGAAAACAGGTATAAGTACCTATTTCAGATTCTTTAAGTTTTTTAAAATCTTCGGTACTTAAAGGAGCAATTTCCGCATTAATTCTTCTAATTTCTCCACCATTTTCAGTTTTGACATCATAGGCAGTTTTAATGCTTTCCACTACATAATCTAAATCTGTATTAGGTGCCTCTCCGGTTAAAACGAGTAATCTTTTATGTCCTTCTTTCTCTAAAGCCTCAACTTCGTTACGAATTTCCTGCTGAGTTAGTTTTTTGCGATCTACAAGGTGGTTATCTTTGCGGAAACCACAGTAAAGACAGTCGTTGACACACTGATTGGCAAAATATAGGGGAGCAAAAATAACCAGCCGCTTACCGTAAATTTCTTCCTTAACTTTACGGGCAGCTTCCAGAAAACGATCAATTAGCTCCTCATCCTCAACCTGCAGTAAAGTTGCCGCTTCAACCGGAGTTATTCCCTTTAACTCTAAAGCTTTCTCTACAATTCTATTTACTTCTTCCGGGCTCGGCTTTTGTGCCTCAGCCAGAATTCCCTCAATTTTCTCATCAGTTATATAGTCACAGACTTCAGTCCGATAATCCTCTCCAAATTCCTCTTTAAAATAATTAATATTGCTCATAATTTCCTCCTTTAATTTACTGGTACCGTGCACCACCCGATTTATGTCGAAAAATGTCTAAAACACATCTTTTTCAACATAATATTATATAATTCGACACAAACTGACAGGTGCACGGTACGATACGCGTACGTGACTTGTTCAATTTACTCAATCTCAACCGATGTCAAAGCTGATTTTAAATTAACACCCGGCAGATTCCCCAGCTGACCTGTCATTGCTCCAATCTCATCTGGTGTTCCCTCTACTATTAGTGAAATCATTGATAATCCGTGTTCTACTGAAGGTATCCCCATTCTGCCAATGATACAGTCAGCATTTTTACTTAAAATTTTATTAATTCGATCACTTACCTTTTCTCTCCTTTCTACAACAACTGCTACTGAGCCAATTCTTTTTTTCATCTTCGTTCCTCCATTAGTTGTGATATGTTTCTTTTGTACCAGGTACAAAAAGGCCTTTTTGTACCTGGTACCTATATATAGACATAGAAAGATCCCTCCCCTGATTCTCAGAAATCATCCTTAAATTCAGGAAGTGCTAAAATATGATATCCTTTCAAACAGGTGGCCCCGGCTGATCAGATATTAACTTTGATAATATTATAACTCATTTTGACTCTTTGTTCAAGTTTTCACTAAAAAAATTAATTATTTTCACTTTTTTAGGATTGTGAGTTTATAAGACATTTATAGACTATAATCCCCGGATATAAGCTTTAATTGCCTTTAAATGATGTAACAGATTCTTGCTTTTTGACTTTAGATATAGTAAAATTAGATAGGAACACTTTAAACTTAAAAAAATATATATTAAAGTGTTAAAGTAATAAATTTTTTTACAACAAGAAGGGAGAAGATATGAATATGTTAAAAAAGAAAAACTCTTTAGTTCTTTTAACTGCTGTTATTGTTTTTAGTCTTTTAGTTAGTGGAATGGCAGCTGCCCAGGATACTACTTTCCTCTCAATCGCAACCGGAGGTACCTCAGGTACTTATTATCCAATTGGCGGTGCAATTGCAAAAGTCCTCAACGAGAATGTAGAGAATATTAATACATCAGCTCAATCTACTGGAGCTTCTGTAACAAATACTCGCCTGATCTATAATCAGCAAGTTGAATTAGCAATTCTTCAGAATGATATTGCCAGCTATGCTGTAAATGGTCAAAATCAATTTGCAGATAGTCAGGTTAATAATATGAGAGGTATTGCTGTTTTATATCCAGAAGTTATTCAGATTATTGTTCGTGATGAGGCCGGAATAGAAAGCATTAAAGACCTAAAAGGTAAAAGTGTAGCTGTCGGTGCTCCTGGTAGTGGTGCTGAAGCAAATGCCAGTCAGATTTTAAAACACTTTGATTTAACTTATGAAGACATTGAAGAAGATTATCTATCTTTCGGAGAAGCAGCAAGTAGACTTAAGGACAGACAGATTGATGCCGCATTTTTAACAGCCGGTATTCCAACTGCAGCTGTGATGGATGTTGCAGCAACTCAGGATATTTCACTGCTTAACTTTAGTGACTCAGATATTGAATCATTAAATGAAGCTTATCCATATCTAACCGGAGTAACTGTTCCAGCAGGAACATATAATGGTTTAGAAAAGGATGTTCAGACTGTTGCATTAAAAGCTATTCTTGTTGCAGATGCAGCTTTAAGTGAAGATGTTGTTTATAATATTACCAAAGCAATTTTCGAAAACAGAGATACTTTAATTGCAGCTCATGATAGAGCCAGAGATATTAAACTAGAAAGTGCTCTAGATGGAATGACAGTTGAACTTCATCCCGGTGCTCAGAAATATTATAATGAGGTAAAGTAATCAGATTTTAGAATGGGCTTAAAGTTATAATAAATCACTGATTTAAATTATTGTAATAAATTAATATTAAGCCTCTAAAATCTATCTAGAAGGAGGAAAACCGGGTATTGAAAAATACCCGGCTCTCATTTTTATGAATAAAAATAAATTATTTAAATTTTTTTTGTTTGGATTATTACTTTTTATTATAGTATTTTCACTCTTTGTTTTTAAAGTCAATACACTGCAGCTTGTTGATTATAAAGCAGATATAATTATCTGGGAAGAAAAAGTAAAAGATGGTGATAATTTTGAGATTAAGTATCAGCACTCAGTTGCCAGAACCCCTGTAATTGAATTCTTTGAAATCAAAGATGGAAAAATATTATTAACAGGAACAGAATATCAGTCTTACGGAGCCGGTCTCCCTACCTCTGCTGAACAGGGAGATTACATAGTAGAAAATGATAGATTTATTATTAAAAATATAAATCAGTTTCTACCAGAAATAATGCTCAGAGTCAGTGATTATGCAAAACATGAATTTATTTTTAAGCAGGAGAGTTTTAAACTATACAAAAATTTAAAAACAGAAACTCTACTGCAGATTAAGACTGAAAAAATTAGCTATTTTACATTTATCTTAAGGAGGTTTTAAAATGGCTGAAAAAGAACATTTAAAGGAAGATGAATTATTAAAAAAATATGATCCTAGTGCAGATTACAGACATTATACTGGACTGGCAGCAGTCCTGGTTTCAACAATTGCCATAACTTTATCTTTATTTCACCTTTATACAGCGGGATTTGGAATCCTGCTGGCTTTAAAACAGCGGGCGGTTCATCTGGGCTTTATTTTTACCCTTATTTTTCTTTTATATCCTGCATTAAAAGATAAAAAGGAAAGTAAGTTTATCTTGACCATTGATTTAATCTTTGCTCTCGGTAGTATTGCAATTTCTTCCTATATTATAATTAATTATGTAGAACTGGTTCACAGAGCTGGAATGTACACTCAGGTTGACCAGATGATGGCAATTCTAGCAATCATCATTGTTCTGGAAGGAACCCGAAGAGCTTTAGGCCCAGAATTACCTGCAATTGCAATTTTATTTTTACTTTATGCTCATTATGGACAACAAATGCCTGGAATGCTGGCACACCGCGGTTATTCCTGGTCCCGAATTGCAAGTCATATGTATTTTACTACTGAAGGTATTTTTGGAATTCCACTGGGAGTATCTGCAACCTATATTTTCTTATTTTTACTCCTTGGTGCTTTTGCCAAACGAACGGGACTTGGTGATTTATTTATTGATCTTTCGCTTTCTCTGACCGGAAGAACAACCGGTGGCCCGGCTAAAGCTGCAGTTGTTTCAAGTGGTTTAATGGGTTCTATTTCTGGAAGTTCAGTAGCAAATACAGTAACCACAGGCTCTTTTACAATTCCTTTAATGAAGAGAGTTGGCTATAATTCTCAATTTGCAGCCGCTGTTGAAGCCTCTGCTTCTACCGGAGGCCAGATAATGCCGCCAATCATGGGTGCTGCTGCCTTTATTATGGCCGAATTTATTGGAGTTCCCTATGTTACAATTGCCAGAGCCGCTATTTTACCAGCAATTTTGTATTACATAACTGTTGGTTTAATGGTTCACTTTGAGGCAAAAAAACAGGGCCTCGTGGGCATGAGTGAAGAGCTAATTCCTAGGTTTTTAACTGTCTTAAAAAATAGAGGGCATATGATAGCACCCCTGATTATTATCTTCTATTATTTATTCAGAGGTTATACACCTTTAAAGGCAGCTTTTCTTGGTATTTTGGTCTCTTTTGCCTTAAGTTTTTTAAAAAAAGATACCCGGATGAATTTAAAGGACCTGCTGGATACATTGAGAGAAGGAGCGATTTCCGCTCTGGGAGTTGCCGCCGCCTGTGCCTCAGTTGGTTTTATAGTTGGAGTTACAACTCTAACCGGCCTTGGACTTAAATTTACAAGTCTAACTATAGCTCTTGCTAATGGTAATCTCTTTCTGGCTCTCTTTTTTACTATGATCGCCTGTACTATTCTGGGAACTGGTTTACCTACAACTGCTACTTATATTGTGCTGGCAACAATGGCTGCTCCTGCATTAACTCAACTGGGAGTACCAATTTTAGCTGCCCATCTGTTTGTACTTTATTTTGGGGTTGTAGCTGATCTCACTCCTCCGGCGGCATTAGCTGCCTATGCAGGTGCAGGTATCTCAGGCTCCGACCCATTTAAAACTGGACTTACAGCAGTTAAACTTGCAATTGCCGGCTTTGTGGTCCCGTTTGTCTTTGCCTATTCTCCTTCACTGCTGTTGATAGATACTACAGTTGTTCAGGTGATTTTAATTACCGGAAGTTCGATTTTGGGAGTATTCTCTCTGGCAGCGGCAGTACTGGGTTATTTAAACCGGAAGACTACTATTTTAGAAAGATTACTGCTTTTGGGAAGTGCCTATGGTCTCTTAATCCCGGGCTGGCAGTTAGATCTACTGGGAAGTTTACTGCTGGTAGTTGTCTTATATCTGCAGTTTAAAAATAAGCAGGATTTTACACCAAAAGCAGCTTAAACTGGCTAAAATTGATTTAAATAATGTTTTAATATTCGATTCGGCTTAATTTAAAAGCTTAAATTTTGAATTAAGTTCTAAAAAAATACTAAATTAATTTTCAAGTACAAAAAGCCCTCTGAAGTTTAATTACTTCTAGAGGGCTTTAAGTTTATAATTCTAAGATATTATTAATTAATTTCTGCATCATTTTTTCCTCAAAAACTTCCAGAGTGTGCCCCGGGGTCAGTACAATCACCTTACCATTTTTGTAATCTTTACTCCAGCCGGCTGTACTTTCCCCAAATTGATCACTTTCGGCCTTCAAAAAGATTTCAACTTCTGGATCCACATTCATAAAGTACTGTTCATCTGTAATTTTAAAATCCGTAATCCCCTGAGTCAGAAAATTATCTGCTGCTGCTTTAATTGTGATTTCTGGATGTTCTTCCGGGTGTTCAATAAAATGTCCTCCTGCAATCTCTCTAAAGAGTCCATCTCTGGGATAACTTGCTGTCCCGGAATGAACTAAAAATAATTTTCCACCCTCTGCTAAAAACTGATCGATTTTCTTTTCGTGATATTCGTCAAGCCAGTAAGCCTCATCCTCTGGATCATTAATTTTACCCCAGGTTGCTAAAATTAAAACATCATATTCCATTAAACCTTCCCAGTTAACTTCCTGATAATTACTGTAAATATCAAGCTGATAATTATTTTTAATTATCATTTTCAAAGCCTGTTTTAAATAGTCAGAAGGATGATAATAGTCTCCGACCAGGGCCAGTATCTTTTTCATCTGTCAGCCTCCTTTTCTATTACTATTTACTTACATTTTATGGTAACTATCATATTTTATTTGACGTTATCTTCTGATTGAACTAACTCTCAATTTTTAACTAAAAATCAAAATATTAATCTAAAATCAAAATATCATGAGGATCATCAACAATAATCTGTGGACTTCCCTGATAAAACTCAATTTCTCCTAAAACCTTAATTTTTTTATCCAAAAAATATTCTGCTGGCTGGTAATCAAATTTATTTAAATCCCGGTTAAAAATCACCAGCGAAAGTGTGTTTTGATAATCTTTAGAAAAGTTTAGATAGTTAACCGAATCAGCGGCTGCAGTATTGACTATCTTCCCCTCTACAATTACCCTTTTACCTCTAAATAATTCAGCCTGCTGATAGGAAATTACCGGTAAAGACTTTTCCATTTCCAGAACCTGAGACCAGATGCCCTTTCTGGCCTCTCTTGCTTCTGAGACCGCATTTTTAAACTCGGCCTCGAATTTATCATTGGGCTCAACTATCATCAAAGTTGCATAACCAGCTTCCAGCAGCATTTGATTAAAATTTTGGCCGTCCTGATAAATATAGGCTAAAATCCTGCCGTACTGGTCTTCTCTTTCCTGATCATACTCCAACAACACATTCTGTTTATTTAAATGTTTTAAAGTAAATTCTCTAGCCTCTTCAGCATAAAACTCGGATTGTTGATTATTTTCCCAGTTAATCTCAGGAGTGTCAACACCTAAAAGCCGAATAGAATCACCAGCTCCAGTTTTAACTGTATCTCCATCAATTACTCTTGCTATATAAACTTCTGCTGCCTGCTGACCGCTAAAATAAAAGTAAGAACCACCAAGTATAACTACTAAGGCCATTAAAGCTGTAAATGATTTTTTTAACATCAAATCAATCCTTAATTTTTTCTTTTCTGACAGAATTATAATGATTACTGTTTATAAGTGCTTAAAAATTTCTTTAAACGACCAATAGCAATCTTTAAATCTTCTTCAGGTGGTAAAAAGACAAGTCTAAAGTGATTGGGCTCTGGCCAATTAAAGCCACTACCCTGAACTAAAAGCACCTTCTCCTGAGTTAAAAAATCAAAAATAAAACGTTCATCATTTGTAATATTAAATCTCTCAATCTCAATTTTTGGAAAAAGATACAGACCCGCCTCCGGTTTAACACAGCTAATTCCCGATATATCTGTCAGCAGCTTATGGGCTAAATCACGCTGTTCTTTAAGCCGACCACCCGGCAGCACAAGATCATCAATACTCTGATATCCCCCCAGAGAAGTCTGGATAGCATACTGAGAGGGTACATTACTGCAGAGCCGCATAGAAGAAAGCATATTTAAACCTTCAATATAACTTTCTGCATGATATTTTTGTCCACTTAACATCATCCAGCCGGCTCTAAATCCAGGAACCCGATGTGATTTAGAAAGTCCGCTAAAAGTAACTACCAGTACATCCTCAGTCAGGGTAGCAATTGAAGTATGTTCTACCCCATTATAGGTTATTTTTTCATAAATCTCATCACTGTAGATAATCAGTTCGTTTTCTTTAGCAATCTCAATAATTCCTTCTAAAATTTCTGCCGGATAATTGGCTCCTGTCGGATTATTGGGATTGATAATCACAATTGCCATTGTATTAGCATTAATCTTAGCTTTAATATCGTCCAGATCGGGATACCACTTTGACTGTTCATCACAGATATAATGGACGGGTTTACCTCCGGCAAGATTTACCGAAGCTGTCCAGAGCGGGTAATCAGGCATCGGAATTAAAACCTCATCTCCATCATCCAGAAGTCCCTGCATTGCCATTGTAATTAATTCACTAACACCATTCCCGATATAAATGTCATCAATCTCCACATCCATAATTCCCTTTTTCTGATAGTACTGCATAACTGCTTTTCGGGCAGGAAAGATTCCTTTAGATTCACAGTACCCCTGCGAATTTTTCAAATTATACATCACATCATGAATAATCTCATCTGGGGCATTAAAACCAAAAGGGGCTGTGTTCCCAATATTCAACTTGTAAATATTATATCCTTCTTCTTCTAAACGCGTAGCCTCATCCAGAACCGGTCCTCGAATGTCATAACAAACATTTTGCAACTTAAGTGATTTTTTAATATAATCCATATTTCAGCCTCCATTTCTACTCACTAATCACTACTCACTAGTTCATTTCTTTATTCAGAAAAACTCTTCTTACTCTTATTATTATACATTATTTTATCGGCTTTTTTAAATATCTGATCTAAATTCTGTTCTTTTTTTGTTTTGACAGCAAAACCAAGTGATAATTTAAGCTCTTCTACCAGCTCCTGCTGCTGATTATATTTCTTTAAATTAAATTTAATCCGCTGATAGATTTTATCAGCAGCTTCAAAACCTGTTTCCGGCAGAATAATTGCAAATTCATCTCCCCCAATTCTGGCGACTATATCTTCATCCCGACTTGACTTTTTTAAAACTTCTGCTATCCCCTTGATATACTGATCTCCCGTTTTATGGCCATAATTATCATTAATAATTTTTAGCCTGTCCATATCAGCCACCATCAGGGTAATCGGCAGTCTGCGGGAAGTAGATAGTCTGGTCAATTCATTTTCAAAGTATCTTCTATTATATAATCCTGTCATTTCATCGTGGAAGGATAAATACTCTACTTCCTTCAGAAGTTCTTTTAGTTCAGAATTAGTTTTCTCTAGCTTTTTTTGAGTCTCACTGAGTTTTAAATGGGTACTAACTCTTGCCAGAACAACTTCTTTTTGAAAAGGTTTAATTATATAATCTACTGCTCCTGCTTTAAATCCCTTAACAATATCCTTGCTTTTATCAAGGCCGCTAATAAAAATAATTGGAATATTTGCAGATTCGGGGTCAGCCTTTAAACGGCGGCAGACTTCAAAACCATCAATTTCAGGCATCATTATATCAAGCAGCATCAGATCAGGTTTATTCATATTTACAAATTCTAGAGCCATCATTCCACTTCTGGCTGAAGCAATTCTGTATGACTTTTCTTTTAATATATCACTTAATACCTGTATATTCAATTTGCTGTCATCTACTATTAAAATAGTTTTATCACTGTTCATTATACTATCCCCTCTTCCAGCAATATTGCTTTACCCTGTCTTAGTTCTAAATAAATTACTGTATATAATTTTAGTTTAAGAATTTAAAAAATCTACGGCAGCCTGAGCCATTACAGCAGCACCATCTTTTAAAACCGAATCATTAAATTTAAAATCCGACTGATGATGGTTTATTATTTTACCTTCCGGAGCAATCCCCAGGTAATAAAAAACTGCTGGAACTTCTCTGCCAAAATAAGAAAAATCTTCTCCTCCCATTTCAGCTTTTTCTTTTTCTCGAACCCGACTCTTACCCAGCACCTTGGCTGCTGCTTCCGCTACAATTTTTGTCATCTCAGAATCATTGACCACCGGTGGATAACCAAAAATATAATTGAATTCATAATCTGCACCATAAATATCACAGATATTTTTAATTGCTTTTTCTATATTTGCTGCCAGCTGCTGACGGATGTCACTTTTTAAAGAACGAACTGTGGCCTTTATTACTGCCAGATCAGGAATCACATTATGGGTGCTGCCTGCTTCAAAATTACAGACAGAAATAACTGCTGACTCTAGAGGATCAATCCGGCGGCTGACAATTGTCTGCAGTGCAGAAATAATTTCAGCCCCGATTGGAATTGGATCAATGGTATTCTGCGGTCGGGCTGCATGTCCACCCCTCCCGATTATTTTTAAATCAAAACGGTCAGGTGAGGCCATAAAAGGACCACTTTTGTACTCTACAACTCCCTCAGGACTGCTCCCCCAGAGATGAAGGCCCATTGCTGCATCAACATCAGGGTTTTTAAGCACTCCCTCTTTGATCATCCCTTCAGCCCCACCTGAGGTCTCCTCCCCCGGTTGAAAAAGAAATTTTAAATTACCATTAAAATCTGCGGCCATTTCTTTGAGCACCACTGCAGTTCCAATTAAAATAGCAGTATGTCCATCATGACCACAGGCATGCATAATACCTTCCTTTGCTGATTTAAACTTAAGCTCATTTTTTTCTTCTACCGGCAGAGCATCCATATCAGCCCTGATTAAAAGAGTTTTAGCCTCAGAATCACTGCTGTTTTTAAAAGTAGCAGTGACTCCAGTCCCAAAAATATTCTCTCTTACTTCAAATCCTAATTTCTTCATTTCTGCTGCTGCCAGAGCTGCTGTTTCTTTTTCTGCAAAAGAAAGCTCTGGATTTTGATGGATCTGGTGTCTAATTTTAATTATCTGATCCTCAACTGCTGCTGCTTTTTCTTTTATTTTCTGACTGAGATTAGCTTCCTTCATTTCATTTCACCTCAAACTTTTTGATTAGTGATTGTAAATGTTTTACCATATTTTAATAAGTCAAGAATATTATTTTTAAAGTAAAATTTTCAAATTTAAAAATAACTGTAAATCTGCTGCCAGAGTAAAAGAATCGTCATAAAAATCGGAATCCATAACAACTGTATTGTAAAGTCCTGATAAACAAAGTCGTGCAGCTTTTTAGAAGCATTAAAGATTGCATTATAGAAAAAAGTTTCGAAAATTTTCTCAGTATCAAATTTAACACTTTTTCGGCTCAGTCCGTATAAAAAGTTTAAAAATAGCTGCAGATAATTTTCCAGCGAAAGATTTCCTCTTGCTTCCACCCTAAATCCAGTCTTATTATAAAATAAATAGGCTGAAATTCCCAGATAAATCAGAGTATCTCGCAGCCCACTTAAAAGATGAAAATCTTTTTGCACCAGGCTGGATAAGATTTCTCCCGGCATCTCAGGCCAGAAACCAACTACAATAATTCCCAGCATTCCTATCATAAGAGCCAGAACATCCTGAGTATAAATTTGATAGTGATTAAAACCCTGTTTTAAGTCAGCAATAAAATTACTGTAGTCCTGATCCTTAACAAAAAGCCAGTAAAGAACCCTGCCTGCATAGAGGAAACTTAAAAGTCCCAGCAGAAAGAAAACTGCCGCTGTCAGTAAACCAGGAGTCTGAGCAGATTTAATTAAATATTTACTGTTATAACCGGCTGTAAAAACTACAGCTCCCAGAGAAGCAAAACTCAAAATTGCTGCTGCTGAGGTGATGGGTCTGCGGCTGACTGTATCCTTAAAATCATAAATAATCCTGGTCCCATATTCCCTCTGCCAGATACCACTGCTGATAAAGAGAGTAGTTTTGGCAAATCCATGAGCAATAATATGCAGTACAGCTCCATAAAAAGCATATTGACCACCGGTACCAATTGCCAGAGCAATAAAACCAAGCTGACTGACTGTAGAATAAGCCAGCATAATTTTTAAATCAGCAGAGCGCAGAGCCTGCCAGCCGGCATAAACTATCATTACCAGACCCAGCAGGAAGAGAAAAGTATTTCCAGTTTCCATTGGAATGATTTTCAGCAAAAATATGTAGCCGAGCTTAACTACCCAGCCGGATAAAATTGCACTAACCGGGGCCGGAGCCTCTGAGTGAATTGGAGGCAGCCAGAAATGGAATAAAAAGAGACCACTTTTCATTCCAATACCCATAATTAATAAAAACTGCAGCGGAACAGAGTCAATTACTCCAATCTCCGGATAGCCAAAGGCATTTGCCGCCAGGACACCAAAAAGCAAAATACTGCTGCCGCTGAACTGAATTACAAAATACTGACGAACCAGCTTCCAGTCACTCCAGGCCAGCATAAAGGTGGTGGACAGAGTTACCATCTCCCAGGCAAAAAGGAAGAAAAACCAGTCATTAGTTAAAACTACAGCCAGAGTACTTAATAAATATACTAAAGTCAGGGCATAATACCAGAACTTATTTTCTTTGATATAATTCCAGGCTGCCAGAGCTGTCATCAGAGTTAAAATCACTCCTACCTCAGCCAGCAGCGGAAAAAAACTATCAAATTGAAAACTTGCCAAAAACTGCTGCCAGATAACAGCCATACTCTTAACCCCCCAACACTAATTCTATATATCTTTCTACATTCATTATACTATCAATTGACATTCTAAGCGGTAGATCAAAAAATCTAAAAGCAAGGCCAAAACCCACAATAATTGCTGTATAGGCATAAGTAATAAAACTTACTATCTTCTCTCTGTATAAAACTGATAAAAGTGGTCTGCTGTAGATTTCTTCTCTTAAGTCAGCTTCAGTTAATTTAACCTCTTCAAAGCCCTTGGCTATGTAGCGTAAATAATAGATTACTGCTGTTAAACTGCCAAAAATCACAATAAAGGCACCAAAATAACTGCGGGCCTCTAAAAAGGCCATTAAAACATACCATTTACTGGCAAATCCAAGCAGAGGCGGCATTCCAATCATACTTAAAAGAAGTACTATAAAAGCGATAAATACCGATCTGTTCCTTAATCCTACTCCTTTAAAATCCCGGTAAGCATGTGAGCGGGTATACTGCAGTAGATAACCGCAGGCTACAAAAAGTCCCGCTTTCATAAACATGTGGCTGATAATGTGCAGCAGACCTCCATAAAAACCGGCATCAGTATTCAGCATAATCACAGCAAGAATCATTCCAATATGACCAATACTGGAATAACCTAAAAGCCGCTTAATATTATTGGACTGCAGGGCAAAAACATGACCCAAAAATGAAGAAAACAGAGCCAGATTAAGCAGCAGCACATTTAAATTTAAGGCCACCAGAGTTTCAAAACCAATTACAGTCCAGAAAATCCTAATAAAAATATACAAATAAATCTTTGAAAGCACACCTGATAAAACAGCCGTAACCGGTGATGGAGCAGTATCATAACTTTTGGGCAGCCAGAACAGGAAGGGGAAAATACCCATTTTGATTAAAATTGCTGTCAGAAAAATAGCTGAAATAAAAAGTTGAATTCCACTTTCCAGGGAAGCAAAATTCTGGGAGATATCTGCCATATTTAAAGTTCCCAGATTGAAATAAATCAAAAGTACACCCAGGAAAAAAAGTAAGCCGGCCAGAACATTATAAATCAAATATTTAATCGCTGCCGCACTGGCTTCCTGACTCCTTTTAAACCCAATTAGAGCACCAGAGGTTATAGTCAGCATCTCAATAAAAACATAAATATTGAAGATATCTGCAGTTAAAACAACTCCCATCGAAGCAGCTGTTATTAAAAAGTAAAGCACATAATATTTACCCTCATGGTGCCCGATATAACCAATAGAATAAATAACTATCAGAAAAAGACTCAAAGCTGTAATTACAGCAAATAAAAGACTCAAACCATCCATTGCCAGAGTAATTCCAAGCGGCGGCTGCCAGCCTCCAAGATAATACTGCAGAAAAAACTCTCCCTCTCTGAGGCTTTGAAAATTATTTATTATAATACTTATAATTAAATATGATTCCAGTAAAATTCCGAGCAGGACAAAAAAGCGCCTTAATTTAGCATTAATCAAATCAATAAAGGGAATCAAAAAGGCGGTACCCAGAGGTACTAAAATCAAAAATAAAATTTTAATATCCATTAATCAACCTCCCAGAACAAGCTCAATATATTTCTGCGGATTTAATAGTTCAAAAATTGCTGTATTAATCGGCATTTCAAAAATTTTGTACCCCAGGCCAAAGAAAATAATCAGCAGGGTAAAAAGATAGATCACATTTTTCATGATATTTGTAGATTTAAAAAATGCTTTTAAGGAAATCAGTTCTTCCCGCAGAGTTTTACTCTCTGATTTTACGGTCTCATAAGCCTGAGAGATATAACGAAGATAATAGATAAGAGCAATTATACTTCCGGCACCAACTACAAAAGCACCAAAATAATGACGGGCCTCTAAAAAAGCAAGCAGTACAAACCACTTGCTGACAAAACCAATTAAAGGCGGCATACCAATTGTTCCCAGACAGATAATTATAAAGGCAATAAAGACCAGCCTATTTTTATGACCAATTCCCTTTAAGTCATCTATATGGTGAGAAAGTGTTGTTCTGAGCAGATAACCACTGCTCAAAAAGAGCCCGGACTTCATCATCATGTGGGCAGTAACGTGCAGCAGACCTCCATAAAAAGCCGCTTCTGTATTCAGCATTAATACTGCTAAAATCATACCAATATGACCGATACTTGAATAAGCAAGCATTTTCTTTAATTCATCTGCCTGCAGGGCAAAAACATGACCAATCAGGCTGGAGACTAATGCCAGATCCAGCACAAAGGTACTTAAATGCAGCTCCACTAAAAAATCAAAGGCAATCATCGTCCAGAACAAACGCATAAATATGTAAAGATAAACCTTTAAAAGTACTCCCGAAAGCAGAGCACTGATCGGTGCCGGACAGGCACTGTGCGCCCTGGGCAGCCAGAAGTGAATCGGAAAAATCCCCAGCTTAATAATTAAAGCCAGCAAAAAGAAAATAATAATTGTTAACTGCATTGGTGTAGAAATCAGAACAAAAGACTCAGCTACTGCAGCCATCTTAAGGGTTCCCAGATTGAAGTAAATAAGGATAATCGAAATAAAGAAAAATACTCCCCCGGTAATTCCATAAAATAAATACTGCATGGCAGCTCTGGTCGTTTTCTCTGTTTTATTAAAAGAGATTAAAGGAGTTGTAAAAATCGTAATCGCCTCAATAAATAAATATAATGTAAAAAGATCCGCAGTTAAAATAGTGCCCTGAATTGAAGCTAAAACTAAAAAGAAAAGGGCAAAATATATATTTTCCTGATCTCTGATATACTGGGTTGAAAAAATAACTATTAAAAATACAGCCGCTGTCACAATTAATGAAAATAAAAGGCTCAAATTATCCATGGCAAAATTAATTACAAAAGGTGTATTACTATAGCCAATGGTAAACTGGAGAAAAAAATTAGAACTTTTGACAGCTTCAAAATTAAAGATCAATAAAGAAAAAACTAAATAAAGTTCTATCCCGGCCCCTGTAACTGCCAGAATATTTCGAGTTTGATGCTTAAAAGAAGAACTAAAGGCCATAATCACTGCAATCACTGCAGGCAGAGCAATCAATAAAATAAGTTCAATATTCATCCAGCTCATCAGTCATTCAGCCCCTCTATTTTTTCTCTATCAATAGTACCACTAAATTTATTTAATTCTATAATCAGGGTTAAAAGTAGAGCAGCTGTACTGGCTCCAATTATAATCCCGGTTAAGGTTAAGGCCTGGGGTACTGGATCATTAAACTTTGTTACTTCTTCTCCCAGTTTATGGATAGAAACTTCTCCTCCAATATCTGAAAAAGAAATGACCCAGAAAAAAACAGCTGCCTCCATTATATTAAGTCCAATTACATTTTTAATTAGATTTGTTTTCATAACCAGAGCGTAAAAACCCAGCATAAAGAGGATGATAAATATGAAATTATTAAACATCAAAAATCCTCCTCAAAAGTTTTTTGAATCATACTGTAGAAAATAATAGCCAGTCCTGCACCGACTTTAAAACCTACTCCAATATTAATATAGGGAATACTGCCCGCGGAAATCAAAGTCCCTGTTTCTGCAGTTAAAAAGCCCAAATTTTGTAAAAAAGCACCTTCCATCAAAATCCCGGCCAGACCCAGACCTAAAAAGGTCAGAGCTCCTCCTGTCTCCAGAGCAGTCTTTGTCTGGGGACTGTAGCGGCGGTAATCAAAAGCACTACCATAAACAATACTAAAAATAATAGAAATAGCAGCCAGAATTACTCCTCCCTGAAAACCTCCTCCAGGAGTCAGATGACCGTGAGACATTATATATAGTCCAAAAAGTGCAATAAAAGGAGTCATAATTCCCAGGGTTCTTTTGACAATAAAAGACAGTCCCTTAGAAGAAACAGGCAGCATTTTCCGGGACAAAATAAGTACAATCCCACTGACCGCTCCAAAAATAACCGTACTCTCTCCCAGTGAATCAAAAGCCCGATAATCATAAAGTACCGCGGTAATTAAGTTAAGAGAACCTGTATCCTTAAGTCCGGATTCAATTATATAATTAGAAAGTCCCAGATTTAAACCCTGGTATCCCGGCATCAAAGCAAAACTTTGATAAAGGGCAAAAGCAGCTCCTGCCAGTACAACTGAGACCAAAGTTTTTTTCATTAACTTATTCAAAATTTCCACCTCCGGCTCCGGCTGAGTTTCAGTCGGAATCTCCATGTCTTATCTGACTGATTGCACTCATAAAGATTGCTGTATTTAATCCAGCACCAATAACAGCTTCCGCTAAAGCTACATCTGCAGCTTTATGCAGCAGATATAAAGCTGTTAAAATCAAAGAAAAAATAGATAAAAAAATTATTGAAATCAATTCTTCATCAAAACGTACTGTCATCAGAGCTGAAAAAACTAAAAAAATAACTAAAATTATCTCAAGCACTTCCATTAAACATCTCTCCCCAAATAATCAGAATAAGCATCAATCTCATATTCCCTCGGTAGAGCAATCTCTTTTTTGTAAGAAGCTCTGGCAATAGCATGGGTTGCCATCGGATTGGAAAAGAGAAAAAAGATTCCAATTAAAATAATCTTGGCACTTAAAAATAAATCCCAGACATGAATTGCAGTCCCCATAGTTACCAGCACCGCAGACATTGTCAGCACCACGGCCGCAGCATGCATCCGGGTATAAAGATCAGGAAACCTCAGCAGACCTAAAACTGTCACTACTGCAAAAGCTGAGCCGGTTCCCATTAAAAAATAGGCAGCTATTAATTTAATTGGCATTATTTATACAGCTCCCCGTGTTCAAAGTATTTTGCATAGATCAGCATATCAATAAACAGTAAAACCGCATAGGCAAGTACAATATCTACTAATAGATAAATATCATATTCTAAGGCAATCATCAGCATCACCAGAGACATAAAAATTCCAATTGTATCAGCACCAATCAACCTGTCTGTAATAGTCGGTCCAGCAACAACTCTGTAAGAGACTATGATTGAAAGTATAGTAAAAAAAATAGCAAAACCGATAATCATCTAAAAATCACCCCTACCCAGCGCTCAAAACGAGCAATTATTTTCTTTTTCATCTCAGCCTCTTCCACTGTTTCTACATCTATCCAGTGAATATAGTAGGCACTTTCGTTTCTATCATAATCAAGAGTTAATGTTCCTGGAGTCAGCGTAATCAGATTGGCCAGCAGACTCAAACCGGTAATATCGGTCAGTTCAGTCTTTACCTTTACGATTCCAGGATTAAAGGAAGGGGTTTTTTCAAAAACATGTTTAGAAACTTTGAGAGCAGCGGTTACTGCTTCATAAAAAAATACAGGAATAAATAATAATAAAAGTGCCAGCTTACGCAGATAGTGATACCAGGGAAGTTTGCGGTGAACTTCCCTGAATAGCAGATCACTAAAAAATAATGTTATCAGAAGTGAAGCTGCACTACCTATTATTAAAACATCTGCTGTTATTTTTCCTGCAAAGATAAACCAGACAATTAACAACAAGATAAAGGCAGAAATTTTCTGCAGCATTTAAACACCTCCAGCCATTATTTTAATGCACTCTGATAAATATTTAATACATCTTCTTTATCTAATTTAACAAAATTTCCAATCGGCCCATTCTCTGTAGCTTTTTCTGCCATTTCTTCCAGACGCTCATCAGGAATCTCAAGCCCTTCTAAAGTCACTGGCAGGCCAACAGAACTAAAGAATTCTTTTGTCCTTTTTATTCCCTGACGCGCAGTCCATTCTAAATCTTTAAAATCAGGATCTACATCCCAGACCCGCACGGCAAACTGAGCAAAACGCTCCAGGTCATGCTGATAAACATAGTTCATCCAGGCCGGAAAAACAACTGCCAGGCCGGCACCGTGTGCAACATCGTAAATTCCACTTAGTTCGTGCTCAATTCCATGTGAGGACCAGTCTTCCTCTCTACCTGTACCCAATAAGTTATTATGAGCAATAGTTCCGGTCCACATAATCTCAGCTCTGGCCGCATAATTTTCATTATTTTCAAGTACCTCAGGCACATTCTTAATAATGGTTTTTAAAGCTGATTCGGATAATCTATCTGTTAATTCTACGTTTTCGGTATTGGTAAAATATCTCTCCATAATATGAGCCATAATATCAGCCGCTCCACAGGCTGTCTGATAATCCGGCAGAGTAAAGGTAATTTCGGGATTCATAATTGCAAACTGAGGTCTAATTAAATCAGATGCAATATCTCTTTTATACATTCCATCCATCTTAGTGACTACTGCAGCTCCACTGGATTCACTTCCAGCAGCAGGAATAGTTAAAACAACTCCAATCGGCAGAGCTTCATTAATTTCTGCTTTTCCAGTAAAGAAATCCCAGACATCACCATCATAAAAATAGCCGACAGAAATTGCCTTCGCAGAGTCAATAACACTTCCTCCACCAACAGCTAAGATGAAATCTACCTTCTCTTCTCTGGCCAGCTCAATCCCTTCTTTTACCAGCGAGAGCTTGGGATTAGGTTCTACTCCACCCAGCTCAACATAGTCAACTCCAGCTTTTTCCAGAGATTTAACCACCTTATCATAGGTCCCATATTTTTTTATACTACCTCCACCATAATGAAGCAGCACCTTATATCCATATTTGGCAGTATGTTCCCCCACCTCTTTTTCTGTATCTTTACCAAAGATAATTTTAGTAGTGTTTTGAAAAGTAAAATTTTCCATAATTAATAACCTCCTGTTAATTTGATTTTTAATTGAATAAAGTTGTTTCTTAAAATTGAAAACAAGTTTTAAAATTTTTCCCTGAAAATGTTTTCAGATTAGAAATAGCTGCCTATTTAAATTATATCATAAACTTTTTAGATAATTCCATTAATTATAGAAATTAGTTAGAATTATTTTCTCTATTTTCATTATCTTCCGCAGATCCCCCATTTTTGTGGCCAGAATTTTCATCTTCTTCCAGCAGTTCTTCCCCCAGTTCGCCCACATTTTCTCCAAATTCCTGAACTCTGTCATAAAAATTTGCCAGCAGTTCCGGGCGGTCAGTAATATAACCATCGGCACTGAACCAGGAAAACACTTTAAGCTGCCAGGAGCGGTTAATTACATAGGGAAATACAAATAGACCTCTTTTATGAGCAGCTCCGATATACCAGGGAAAACTGACATGTCCCTTGGGGCCAATTCCATCAGCCACTTCCTCAGTTATATCAAGCCAGCCCTGCCAGCGACGGGGCGAAACAAAATTTCTTTTGGTTAATAAAATTCGGGGTGACTCCGGCCTTAATTCTGACAGTCTCTGCAGAGCTGCTGGAGAAAAGGAAAGGAAAAGAATTCGGGGAGGCTCATTTTCTGCTTCATAAACCTTTTTTGCCTCCAGCTCGGCAGCAATTTGTTTTTCAATTCCCTCATATAAATAGGGACTTTTCAGCTCGAGGGCAAGTCCGATTCCCGTATTTGCAGGATCTACAAAGTCCAGCACTTCTTCTAAGGTAAGTATTGTCAGCTGACTGTAGGAATCACTGGCCCGCTGGGGATGGCTGATATTAAACCAGGCACCATAATTTAAACTCTTAAGCTCCTCTAAAGTGAAATGCTGCAGTTCATAATTATCTCTTTCAGGAAACACAGTTTTGGCATTTGTTAAACGCAGGAGATTGGTATCATGAAAAATGACCAGCTCTCCATCTTTTGTTCGCTGAACATCAAGCTCTATATAATCGATTCCACTTTTGAGCGCAGTTTTAATCGCAGGCAGCGTTGACTCAGGAGCAGTGTAAGATGCTCCCCTGTGCGCTATTAAAACAGGATAATCAAAATTATATTTTTCTATAATTTTCTTCCCCAGTCTAGAAGGCCGAATTAGATAATAAAATTCAAAATAAATAAGGGCAAGTATTAAAATTATGGCTGAAATAATTATAAAATATTTAATTATTCCACCTCCCTGAATATTTCTCCCTGATTGATCATAAATATTTTACGCATATAATTTATAATCTCTTCCAGTTCGTCTAACTTTTCCTGAGAAATTGTTACATCCTTTTCCTGGTTTTTTAGATGACCAACTTTAATCAAATTATCAAGTTCTTTTAGAAAAAGCTGCCCCTCTTTTAAAATATGTGGTGTTTCGTGTAAAAATAGTAGAGGTTCTTCTTTATCTAAAAAGAGTGAACTGCCCACAAACTGCTGGGGTAATTCCTTAAAGCCTAATAAATCAAGGATCGTAGGAGCTATATCTGTGGTTGTCCCCTCTCGGGAAAGAATTTTATTCTCAATCTCCGGATGGCTAATCAGTAAAGGAATATGATAGGGTACCTTAATATTGCGCCAGAGTGTGAAATCTCGACCGGATTCGTATTCCATCGCTTTTATTTCTGATTCATGATCAGCATAAAGTACTAAAAGTGTATTTTTCATGATCCCTGCAGCTTCCAGTTTAGAAATAAAGTTTTCTAAAGATTGATCTGTAAAATTAATGGATTTAAAATAATTTTGAACCAGATTATTATCGACTTCTGAAAAATTTTCTGCAGCTGCCTTTGGGTAAAAATTAAAAGGTGTATGGCTGGTTAAAGAAATAAGGTAAGCAAAAAACGGCTTATCCTTTTGAGCCGCTTTTTTAATAATTTCAGCGGCAGAGTTAAAAAAGTCATAATCATTTACCCCGAGCCCTCTTTCTTCAGAGACAGGATATATTTTTTCCTGAAAATATCGCTGACTGTAAAAGCGATCAAATCCTAAATCAGGATAAGCTTCTGCCCGATTGAAAAAATTACGATCATTATTATGGAATGCCAGAGCCTGATATCCCTTTTCTTTTAATAATAACGGCAGTGATTGAAAACTGCTTAAATCTATGTCTCGAAAAACATAGCTTCGATTAACAGGATAAAGTGAGGTCAAAGTTGATAAATCAGCATCAAAACTTCCATTAACCTTCTGAGCATAAAAATTTTCAAAATAAAGACTCCGGTCCTTAAAGTCATTTAAAAAGGGAGTCACCTCTTTTCCCTGCTGTCTGTAATCTATTATTTTTGCATCAAGCGATTCTACCTGAATTAAAATTACATTTGTATCTTCCGGCAGAGTCTGAATAGAACTGAGCTGTTTCTGCTTTTTATAATACGGAATATTTTCTAACTCTGGTCTGGGTTTCCCCTCTTCTCGAGCAAAATAACTATAAGCTTCTATTGAATACAGGGGCAAAATTCCATAAACAGAAACAAGATAAGGACTGCCAGACTTATAAAGTTTAGCAGGACTTTCTTCTTCCATTATATAACTCCCAGCAGCTACCTGGACTAATAACAAAATCAAAATTAAAAGAGCCGAATTTTTGAGGGGCAGTGCTTTTAAAACTGACTTTCCGGGACTCCACTCATAATATAATTCTAAATCTGGCAGAGAATTAAACCCCAATATTCCAAGCAGCATAAGATCAAAGATAAATATCACATCCCAGAATTTAAAGATATGAGTAAATAAGACTTCAAACATTGATAAACTGCCTGTTCCTTCCCCGGATAAAACATCAATAATGCTTAAGAAATTACCGAAATAGCTATTATACCAGTAGTTAGACAGAAAGAAAATTGTAAATATCATCAAGATTAAAAACAACCTCTGTCTTATCTTTTTAGAAATAAGCAGAGGTTCTATAAATTCTAAATAAAAAATAATAAAAAATAAGTTGCGAATAATTAATACTGTCAGAGAAGGCACATAAAATATCTGCAGCATTAGATAATTATATTTTATAATAAATGACAGAAAAAGTAACAGAGATAAATATCGCAGACGCTTTTCAAGTTTAAATTTACTTAGCAATTAAACTCCTCCTGAACTTTAAAATGTATTAATCTTATTTCAATTTAATCATATCAGAAATTTGAGTTTATGAAAAGTAATTTTTTAACACAAGGAAAGATGGTACCGGGTACTTAGAAAAAAATTCCATTTTACAGAGAACAAAACCGGGTTTTTGGAATTATTTTCCAAGTACACGGTACATATAAGTTATTTTCTAATTATAACTGAAACCCCATCAGGAATTGCTGTAATAGAAGGCTTTTTACTTTCAACTAAGCTTTCTGCCTTCTCAACTGCTTGATCAAGATCTTCAGCCCAGTCCATCCCCATATCTTCTACAATCTTTCTTTTGGCAGGGTCAGTGACCA
>JASMSZ010000154.1:0-5494 GCA_041694515.1 Halanaerobium sp. | reverse complement strand
ACACCAGGTTTTCATCCTGGCGGCAGGGGTTCGAATCCCCTTGAGGGTACCATTTTGAGATTAAGACAGCCAATAGGCTGTCTTTTTTATTTTTATTTATGCTTATTTATGTGCGTTTATGTTCACGCACCGTGAACCTGTCGGTTTTTCAGCAATTTTAGGTACTAAAAAATTATATTTTTGACATCTTCTGTGTGTAGTCGATTATAAGCTTACTTAACTTAGCGATTCTTTCCATTGTCATTCTTTGAGCAGGTGCCGAAATACTGACTGCAGCAATTAATTTTCCTCTATAATCAAATATTGGAGCCGCAACACAGCGAATATTGTCTTCATGTTCCATATCATCAACTGCATAGCCTCTTTTTTTAATTTTATCTAATTCATCTTTTAGTTCTTTTTCGTTAAGAATAGTATTATCAGTGTATTTAACAAAATCAAGCTGCTTAAAAAATTGATTTATATACTCCGGTTCAGAAAAAGCAAGGAGAGCTTTCCCAATACCGGTACAGTAAAGTGGTCCTCCTTTGCCGATGCTCGAATACATTCTAATAGTATGAGAGGTCTCAACTTTATCGATATAGAAAACTTTAAAATCATCTATAATCCCTAAATGAACAGTTTCTTTAGTAATCTCACCCAGTTCCTGCAAAAGAGGCCGTATTTCTTTTCTCAGATCAATATTATTTAGAGCCTGATGACCAATTTCTATTACCCTTTTCCCTATCCTGTATTTTTTATTTTTATCTTTTCTAACAAAATTTTTATATTCTAAAGTACTTAAAAGTCTATAGGCTGTGCTTTTATGCAGCTTAAGCCGGGCAGCAATTTCAGTTACATTAATCCCTACTTTACTGCTGCTGAGCAAATCCAATATATCAATTGCTCTAATTAGCGATTGAACTGTGTTTTTAGGAAGCTTATCTGCATTCATGTCTAATCCTCACTTTCCCATTAATTATTTGAATCTCATCTCTGCATTTCACTTTTTTTACCCTGAATTACTTCTACTTCTTTCCAGGAAGGCAGTCCTTCTATATCACCCTTAACAGTTACACAATAAGCACCAACTAAATTGGCAAGTTTTACAGCCTCTTTTAATTCCATTCCTCTCAAGAAACCAGCGATCAATCCCGCTGCAAAAGCATCACCTGCTCCAATTGGATCTACTACCTCTTCAATTTCAAAAGCAGAAACCTTTTCCATTTTCTTGCCGTCATAAACGAGAGATCCTTCTTCTCCAAGTTTTAAAACCACAATTCCACCCATCAGTTGGTAAAATTCTTGAGCAGCTTTTTCAGGATTTTTAATCCCCAGCAAAATTTCAGCTTCTTCGATACCAGGGAGAATAATATCAGCTTTTTTTACTATTTTTAAAAGTTCAGTTTTCATTTTTTGCTCATCCGGCCAGAGTTTCTGTCTGATATTCGGATCAAAGGATACCTTGATTTTATGTTTAGCAGCTATTTCGAGTACTTTAAAGAAAGTATCTCTGGCCGTTTTGCTTAAAGCAGGAGTGATTCCACTTAAGTGAATATATTTTGCCTGCTTAAGATAATCTTCGCTTATATCAGAGGTCGTAAGAGCACTGGCAGCTGAGTTCTGCCGGTAATAATAAACATTGGCTCTATCCTTAGATAAAATTTCTTTGATCATTAGACCTGTTGGTCTCTCTGAATCCCGCTTTAACTCAGATACATCGACACCCTCTCCCCGCACGGAAAATTCCACAAAATCTCCCAGCGGATCCTCTCCAACCTTGCTGATCCAACCCGCATTAAATCCCAGCCGGGTAATGCCGATAGCAAAATTGGATTCAGCCCCGGCAATATGTTTACTAAAACGGTCAGCATACTTAATGGAACCCGCATTTTCTGCAGTCATTGCTACCATAGTTTCGCCCATTGTTACTACATCCAGCATAGAATCCCGTCCCTTCTCAACTTTAATCAACCTGCTTTTTTTCTTTATTCTGTCTTAAAAAAGCTCCTACTAAAGAAATTAAACTGAAAATTATTAAAACTAAAGAAATTGGTCTGGTTAAAAAAATCGTAAAACTACCGCGGGACATAAGTACAGCTCGCCTAAAATTACTTTCGGCCATTGGCCCTAAAATTAAAGCAAGAACAATTGGCCCCATTGGAATATCAATTTTCTGCATCAAATAACCTATTACTCCCAGTACCATCATGACTCCGATATCAAAAACACTATTACTAATGGCAAAAGAGCCAACAACCGCCAGGACCATAACTATCGGCATCAAAACTCTTTTGGACATAGTGACTATTTTAGCTAAAAAACCTGCACCCATCAGACCAAAAATCCCCATAAAAACATTGGCCAGAAAAAAGCCCATAAATATTGCATATACTAAATCCAGGTTATCTCTAAAAAGAAGTGGCCCAGGTCTCAAGCCCTGAATCATTAAAGCTCCAATAATTACTGCTGTCACAGAATCTCCAGGAATACCGAGACTTAAAGTAGGAATTAAAGCTCCACCTGTAGAAGAATTATTACCTGATTCTGCAGCAGCTACTCCTTCAATAATTCCAGTGCCAAATTTTTCTGGATGTTTGGAAGAACGCTTGGCCTCATTGTAGCAGACAAAAGAAGCAATATCTCCACCGGCTCCCGGTAAAGCACCAACAAAGGTTCCAATAACAGTACTTTTAATCATAATCCCCATTACAGTTTTAATATCCTCTTTAGAAGGAATTAAATTCTTTAGAGAATAACTTACCTTTTTCGGTTCTATTAGTTCTTCAAACTGATTTAAAACCTCAGCAAAAGCAAATAAACCAATTAAAGCCGGAATAAAAGCTACTCCATCCAGTAAATTAACCATTCCAAAGTTAAATCTACCGTAACCCTGGATGGGGTCAATCCCAATAGTAGCAATTAAAAGTCCAAAAAATCCGCTCAAAAGTCCTTTTGTCATTGAATCTCCAGAAATACTGGCAATAATTGTTAAACCAAACACAGCTAATGCAAAATATTCGGGAGCACTAAATGACAGAGCAACCCTAGATAAAACTGGAGCCAGAAAAACCAGAAAAATCGAACTTCCAATACCACTGAAAACAGAAGCTAAGGTAGCAATTCCCAGAGCTCTTCCACCTTCTCCCTTATCAAATAGGGGACTGCCGTCTAAAACTGTGGCTGCAGCTGAAGGAGTACCGGGAGTCCTAATTAAAATTGCAGCAATTGAACCTCCATAAATCGCTCCTGCATATAGACCAAGGAGCATTAAAATTCCGGGAACCGGCGGCATAGCAAAAGTAAAAGGAACTAAGATCGCAACTCCCATTGTTGCAGTTAATCCAGGCAGGGCGCCAGCTATTATTCCTCCGATAACTCCACCAAAGAGTGTAAGCAGAGTAAAGGGGTTAAATAACTGATCTAAAGCCATCATAAACGCTTCCATAAGTTCACCTCTTTTCTTTTATCTATTAAATTAAGATTCCACTCGGGAAAGGAACATTTAAGAAATTCTGAAAAACATACATTACAATTATAGTAGTCAAAACCGAAATTAATATTCTATACCCAAAAGTTTTAGCTTCTATAATAGTTAAAAGTAAAAATAGATAAATTGGAGTTAAAAGTAAGAAACCAACTATGTCTAATAAAAATAGATAAATAAAGGAAATAATTATAACAGAAATAACATTCCAGAAACCACCATTCTCAAAATCAAATAAACTTTCTGTGCTCTCTTCCTCTCTTTTAAGGGCATTGTATATTAGTTTTAAGCTTAAAATAAAAGTAGCATAAATCAGCAGCCGGGGATAAAATGCCCCTCCCACATCAGGACCCGGAGAGGCCCTTAATCCCATTGACAGGTAATAAAAAACTGCAGCTAATATTATAAACAAAATTGCCCAGATTATTTCTGCTATTTTCTTCAATAGTCTTCTCCTTTCATTTAGAAACGAATTAGAAAAAAATCCTGACCCCAAAATTTAGGGGCCAAGATGAATAGTAATTAAAGATCGAACTGCTTAACTAATTCTTTAAACTTTTCATTATTTTCTTCAATGAATTTTGCATATTCTTCGGGTCCACGATATTTAATACCCAGACCAAGATCATTCATTTTATTTTTAAAGCCATCAGATTGAAAAGCTTTGTAGAAAATGTCATGCAGTTTTTCTACTACTTCATCGGGAGTCTCGGCAGGAACCTGTAAACCTCTCCAGGTTCCTATTGCTACATCAATACCTTCTTCTTTGAGAGTAGGAACCTCAGGAAATCCACTAACTCTTTCTTCGGACATTACTGCCAACATTTTCAAATCTCCAGCTTCTACCTGAGAAGCTACTTCTCCAGGACTACCTGTTACTAAATCAACATGTCCACCCATTAAATCAGTTACAGCAGGTGCCATACCCTGAGAAGGAATCCAGGTAAATTCTGCACCAGTTTCTGATTCTAAGGCAAGTAGAGCAAGATGCCAGATACCACCTGTTGCTGTACCACTTGCCAGTAATTCATTAGGATTTTCTTTCGCCTCAGCAATCAGTTCGCCAACATTATTCCATTCTGCATCTGCCTGTACTGTTACTGCAGCCGGATCAAGGTTAACCTGCATGATAGGTCTAAAATCTTGATAAGAATAATTTACATCTTCAATATGAGGCTGAATAACCAACTCAACAGTAGTTAAAGTAACAGTATAGCCGTCCGGATTAGCTCTGGCGCCCTGACCATGACCAACTGCCCCTCCACCACCAGTTCTATTTTCAACATTAATCGAGACATCTGTAAATTCTTCTGCTTCATTTGCTAAAACTCTGGCTACTGCATCAGTACCTCCACCAGCACCCCAGGGAACAATAATTGTAATAGATCTTTCTGGAAAAGCAGCTTGAACAGATGCTGCAGAAAGTAGAAATGCCAGCAATAAAACTGTACTTAACACAACTAATGTCTTAAAACTCTTGTTAAACATAACTTTCCTCCTTTTGATTTTCTTAAGCTAACCTGAGAGCCCAAAGAACCTGTTTGAAAACCTGATCTCCTTAACTCACCTCCCCAGAAATTTATTTTAATTCTCACTTGTTTCATAATACGAAATATCTTTTCATTATTCTACATTAAATTATTTCTATGTTATTTTTAAAATTCCTGCATAATTTTAAAAATATTTTGAATCATAAGAATAAACGGTGTAAAAAAAAGAGAAGGTTAGTTGTTTATTTTTATTTTGACTTACCCTTTGCGGTTAAGAAAGCTTTAAAAGCGATTAATCCTGATCTCATAATAATCATTAAACAGAGCTCTGGCCTAATTTGATCAAAACTATTCTTTAATTTCTGATAGTAAAAAAGAAGATTATAGAAACAAATTTATAGTATTGCTGATCTGGTTTTTATCGGGGGCAGCATGATGGAAAAAGGTGGACATAATATTCTGTAAGCTCCCCCCAGGAAGAAACTGCTATTTTTGGGTCCTGATATGTATATTTTAAAGCCAGCAGAGATCTCTTACT
>JASMSZ010000153.1:0-8468 GCA_041694515.1 Halanaerobium sp. | reverse complement strand
CAAAGTTTCCTCTTTCTTTGGTGCAGATTTGAAACTATCATCTAACCAGAGAGGGGGGAGGTGTAGAAGATGAAGATAAGTACAAAAAAGATTGCTTATTTATCTTTTTTAACTGCTTTAACTATTATTTTAACCCGAATCTTAAGTATTAGAATTCCAATTGCAGGTGTTGAAGGTGTAAGAATTGGTTTTGGTGCTCTGCCGATAATTTTTGCGGGTGTTGCTTTTGGTCCAGTTGCCGGTGGTATTGTTGGAGCACTTGGTGATCTTCTTGGTTATTTTATTAATCCAATGGGAGCTTATATGCCTCATTTTACTTTAACATCTTTTTTAACCGGTTTTATACCGGGGTTTATGGTATTTTATGTGCTCAAACGCTGTAGAACTTTACCCATAATTTTTATCTCAATTGCAGTTGGACAGATAATTTCTTCTTTAATTCTGGTACCATATTTTGTAAATACTTTATTTGGGGTTCCATTTACGGTTTTAATGCCGCCAAGAGTGATCAGTCAGCTAATTAATATCCCGATTTATGCATATTTTATTAAACTGTTGTTAAATTATGATGCTGTTAAAGTAAAAAAAATTAAAGCAGGAACAAGCTGCTGATAATCAAATACTAACTAAAAGGGCCCTTTAAAGGGTCCTTTTTCTAGGAGAATTAGTTATGGAAGACCTAAATTTTTTTAATCAGAATAAAATAAAAAATAGTCTGAAGCAGTCACTGCTTCAAAAAATTTCTTTGAAATTATTTAAAAGTATAGATTCGACTAATAATCAGGCCAAGGAATTTGTGCAGCAGAATCGTCATCAAAAAAATGCAAGTAAGGACTTAATTATTTTTGCTGCTGATTCGCAGCTTGCAGGTCGAGGAAGAAGGGGTCACAGCTGGTCTTCCAGTGATCCGGCCAGTATAGCGGTTTCTTTTCTTTTTCAGGCGAAAAATAATATTGATCAGATTCCCCAAATCACTGCAGCGGCGGCCCTGGCTGTAAAAGAAACTTTTGAATTTTTTGAGTTAAAAACAAATTTGAAATGGCCCAATGATATTTTAGTCAATAATAAGAAAATATGTGGTATATTATCAGAGTTAGTTTTTGATGCTAAAAAAGAGGCTTTTGTAATAATTGGCTGTGGTATTAATTTGAATAATACTGCTTTTAGCTCTGAAATAAAGAAAATTGCAACTTCTTATTATCTGGAAAAAGCTAAAAAAATCAATAAAAATATATTTTTGGCGAAATTAATAGAAAAGATAAATTATTATGTTCAAAATTATTTAACTGGCAGGAGAAAGATGATAATTTCAGACTGGAAAAAAGAATTAAATTTAGTTGGGAAAAAAATAGATTTTGAATTTAAAAATAAAAAAAATTCTGGTGTTATTAAAGATATACTTGACAGTGGAGAAATATTAGTAGCATTTGAAAATGGACAGCTTAAAAAATTGCAGTCAGTAAATACATCTTTAGATTATCAGAGTCTGGCTAAATATAATAATAGTTAATGAGAAAGGGCTGAAAAAATGAACTATAAAGGAATGCTGATAATTTTATTATTACTTTTAGTATTTTCATTTTCTGTATCTGCTCAATATCTGGAGGTTGCATTAGTAAGTGATATTGGCGGCTTTGCTGATAATAGTTATAATGAACAGTTAAGAGAATCTTTAAATAATGCCAATCAAGATTTTAATTTGAAGCTTGAGTTTAGAGAATCAGATTTAATGACAGATTACCAGGAAAATATTAATTTTTTTGCAGAAAATAATTTTGATTTAATCTGGGCAACAGGATTTACAATGGAACAGGCAGTCAAAGAAGCTGCTCAAATGTATCCAGAAATCAATTTTGTGATATTTGATGGAATAGTGGAAGAAGAAAATGTGATGTCTCTTACCTTTAGAGAGGAAGAAGCAGCTTTTCTGGCAGGAGTAATTGCTGCTTTGAAAACTGAAAGTTCTACTGTAGCCTTTATTGGCGGGCGGGAAACTGAAAAAATAAAGAGTTTTCAACGGGGCTTTAAAACAGGGGTTAAGGCTGTAAATTCAGAAGTGAAAGTAATTGATCGTTATCTGGGCAGTTTTAATGATTTTTCTACAGCAAAAAAAATAAGTGAGGAACTTGTAAGTCAAAATGTTGATCATATTTTTTATGCTGCTGGTCCCGCCTCACGCGGCATAATAGATACTGCTTTAGAAGCAGATATTAACTTAATTTCTCTAGATTCTGGAGACATTAATTTAGCTCCTAATAATATTTTAACTGTTATTCAAAAAAATACAGATTATTTAGTAGAACAGATAATTGGAAGCTATTATAATGATAATTATGTAAATGAGATAAAAGAATATGGTCTGGTTGATAATGCATTTGTTTTAGAAAAGAATCAGGCAGAGGATATGCTGAGCCAGGAAATATTAAATAAAGTTGAAGAGTATAAACAGCAGTTTCTGGCTGGAGAAATAGAAATAAGATCATCAAATCAATAAATTCAGGTTAAAACATGACTAATAGTCAAAAAAAGTTTAAATTCTGTTGATTCTGTGATAAGATAGGGTAGAATAAAGTTAAGAATATTTTTAGGAGTGATAAATTGAAGTTACCTGAATTAAAGATTGGTGATTTGACGGCTAAATTCCCTATTATACAGGGAGGGATGGCAATTAGAGTTTCAATGGCAGAACTTGCCGCTGCTGTTGCTAATGAAGGTGGAATTGGAGTAATTGGTGCTTCAGTTATGACACCACAGGAATTGAAATCAGAAATTAAAAAGGCAAGAAAATTAAGTGATGGTATAATTGGTGTAAATATAATGTTTGCTGCTGCTGGATTTAGTGAATTATTGAAAGCTTCAGTAGAAGCAGGGATAGATTGTATAATTTCGGGAGCTGGATTTTCTCGTGATATGTTTGGGGTTGGAAAAGAATACAATACCCCGGTAATACCTATTGTTTCATCTTTAAAATTAGCGCGTATTTCTCAGAAACTGGGTGCGGCTGCTGTTGTAGTAGAAGGTGGAAATGCAGGTGGACACCTTGGTAGTGATGAATATAGTTTTGATTTAGTTAAGAAAATAACTGGAAAAGTAGATATTCCAGTGATTGGAGCTGGGGAAGTAGTTACTCCTGCTGATATTGAGTCGATGTTTGAACTGGGAGTAGATGGAGTTCAAATGGGAACAAGATTTTTAGCAAGTAAAGAGGCTTCAATTTCAGAAAAATTCAAAGAGCTCTGTGTTAAAGCTTCTTCAGATGAGGTTCTAAAAATAATGAGTTCTGCTGGTTATTATGCAAATGCAATAAAAACAAGATTTTCAGAATTAATTGAAGCAGGAGAAGCTCCACCTCCAGATAATTGTACTGACTGTTTAAAAACCTGTTCCAGAGAATTCTGTATTAAAGATGCTTTAATTAATGCTAGAGCTGGAGATATGGAAAAGGGAGTTTTCTTTACCGGTGCTGGTATTGGTAAGGTCAATGAAATTTTATCGACCAAAGAAATTTTCCAGCAGATTAAAGAATATTTTAGTGATTAATCAATAACTTGATATCTGGCTGCAGTTTAGTTTACAATATAACTGCAGCTTTTAAATATTCAGCTGCTTTGATGTATTTTAAGCTAAATCTGTTTTAAATTTTATAAGTCAGGCGGATTTAAATATAAATTAATAAGGAGCAGGAAAATGATTTTAACAATGGATATTGGTAATACGAATACAGTGCTGGGTTTATATCAGGGTGATGAGCTAAAAACTCACTGGAGGATTTCTACTGATAGAAATAAAACTCCTGATGAATATGGGATGCTTTTTAAAAGTTTGTTTGAGTCAGCAGATATTGATAATCAGGCTGTAAACTCAATTATTATTTCAAGTGTTGTCCCACCAATTTTGAGGATTTTAAAGAAAACATCCTATCGTTATTTTAATGTAAATCCATTAGTTGTTGGTCCTGGTGTCAAAACAGGAATGAATATTAAAACTGACAATCCAAAAGAGGTTGGTGCTGATCGGATTGTTAATGCGGTAGCAGCAGAGCGTCTTTATGATGGTCCTCTGATAATTGTTGACTTCGGGACTGCTACAACTTTTTGTGCGGTTTCGGAAAAAGGAGAATATTTAGGGGGATCTATAGCACCAGGGATTGGAATTTCTGCTGAGGCGCTGTTTAACCAGTCCGCTAAACTGCCCAGAATTGAGTTGATTGGTCCTGGTAAGGCAATTGGTAAAAATACTATTGATGGAATGAAATCAGGTATAGTATACGGCTTTGTCGGTCAGGTTGAATACCTGGTTAAAAAATTCAAACAGGAACTTTCCAAAGATGCAGTTGTTATTGCTACCGGAGGACTGGTAAGTTTAATTGCTGCTGAAACTGATTCGATTGAGTATGTCGAACCGTTTTTAACTTTAAAAGGATTAAAATATATTGCTGATATAAATGGAATGGGGTCTTAAATGAAAATTGCTGATTTAAAGATTGAACCTGCAGTTGTTTTAGCGCCGATGGCCGGAGTAAGTGACTATCCTTACCGCCAGCTGATTAGAGAAATGGGAGTTGAACTTCTTTATACTGAAATGGTCAGTGCTAAAGGTTATGAATATGGAAATAAAAGAACAGCAGAATTAATAGAATTTGAAAAAAATGAAAATGGGAAAATAGCTGTCCAGATATTTGGAGAAGAGCCAGAATTTATGGCCCGGGCTGCAGCGGGAATTTTGGAAGAATATCAGGTAGATATAATTGATATTAATATGGGTTGTCCTGCTCGAAAAGTTGTAAAAAATGGGGCAGGTTCTGCTTTAATGAACGACTTAGACCTTGCCTATAAAATTATAGAATCAACTGTTAAAGCAGTTGAGGTTCCAGTAACTGTTAAAATGCGGAGCGGCTGGGATGAAGAGAATACTAATGCAGTCGAACTGGCCCAAATTGCAGAAGAAGCAGGGGCAGCTGCAGCTGCAGTTCACGGCAGGACCCGCAGTCAATATTATAAAGGACAGGCCGACTGGGAGATAATCAAAAATGTTGTCCAGTCAGTAGATATTCCGGTTATTGGAAATGGTGATATTTTTTCTGCAGAGGATGCGAAATCTATTTTTGAACAGACTGGCTGTGACGGCATCATGATTGGAAGGGCTGCTCAGGGGTATCCCTGGATTTTTAAAGAAATTATTGAATATTTAGGGAAGGGAACGTTAACTGCGGCACCTTCTTATTCGGAAAAAATTGAAATGGCTATTCGACATCTAAAACTTGCAGTTGATTATTATGGAGAACAGCATGGAGTACCAATTATGCGGAAACATATCTCCTGGTATTTGAAGGGGCTGCCCAAGGCCAGTGAAATAAAAAATAAAGTCAATCAGCTTTCTGAAACAAAGGCTTTGATAAAATTATTACTAAAATACAAAAATTCTTTAAGTTCTTAGATTTACTGTGGTGATTAGTAAAATCTTGCTTGACAATAAAAGTAAAGTTCTTTATAATGATTAATAATTGTGGTTTTATAGCAGTGTCAGGTTATAACACCTGGCACAATTTCTTGTTGGGCTGTATTTACTGGCCCGTTTGGCACTTTTATATATATTAGACAATTTAGATAATTTGGAAATTAAATATTATTAGAAAGCAGAGGTAGATAGTTATGGCAGAACAGGTGATGCTGACTGAAGAAGGATTTGAAAAATTAAAAAATGAATTAGAATATTTAGAGACAGAAAAAAGACGTGAAGTTGCAAAAAGAATCAAGGTGGCCAGAGAATTTGGAGATATAAGTGAAAACTCCGAATATGATGATGCAAAAAATGAGCAGGCTTTTGTTGAAGGTAGAATTCAGGAAATAAAGAATATGCTGAATAATGCTCATGTAGTAAAGGATGAAGAAGTAACTGATAAAGTGGTAAGCCTGGGGACTACAGTTATGCTGCATGACCTTGATAGTGATGAAAAAATCAGCTATACTTTAGTTGGTTCAGCAGAATCTGACCCTTTAAATAATAAGATTTCTAATGAGTCGCCAATTGGTAAAGCAATTTTAGGGCATGCTATTGGAGATCAGGTAAAAGTTGAAACCCCTGCCGGAGAAGTTGAATATCAAATCATTTCAATTAAAAAAGTTAATAATTGAAATTATTTTTGATTTACTAGAAATGGAAAGAAATAGAGGTGGAGCTCTATTATAATTAAATAAGGAGTTGGATATTTATAATGAGTGAAAATATGCTCGAAGATATGAATGAGTTAATGTTACAGAGACGGGAAAAGTTATCTCAACTGAGAGAAGAGCGCGAAAAAGCTTTTGCCGAAAAGTACGAAGTTACTCATCACGCAGCAGAGGTAGAAAATAATTTTGAAGAACTGGAAGAAAAAGAAGTGAAATTAGCCGGTCGCTTGATGGCGATTCGTACTCATGGTAAAGCAAGTTTTGCTGATTTAATGGATATGAGTGGAAAGGTTCAGTTATATATCAAGCAGAATAATATTGGAGAAGATCGTTATGATTTTTTCCAGGATCTGGATCTTGGCGATCTGGTTGGCATTACAGGTACTGTATTTAAAACTAATAGAGGCCAGATTTCTATCAGAGTTTCTTCTTTTGAACTATTAACCAAGTCTTTAAGACCATTACCCGAAAAATTTCATGGATTAAAAGACAAAGATATTCGTTATCGCCAGCGTTATCTGGACTTAATTGTAAATCCTGATGTTAAAGAGACTTTTGTAATTAGGAGTAAGATTATTAAAGAGATGAGAAGATATTTAGAAGATAAAGGGTTTTTGGAAGTTGAAACTCCAATGATGCATCCAATTGCAGGTGGAGCCACGGCTCGTCCTTTTGTTACTCATCATAATACTTTAGATATGGATTTATATTTAAGAATTGCACCGGAACTTTATCTTAAAAAGTTAATTGTTGGTGGATTTGAAAAAGTATTTGAAATTAATAGAAATTTTCGTAATGAAGGGATGTCATACAAACATAATCCGGAATTTACAACACTGGAGCTTTATCAAGCCCAGGCAGATTATCATGATATGATGGAACTAACTGAAAGTCTGGTCAGTTATTTGGCAGAAGAAGTTCTGGGAACTAAAACTTTAGAGTATGAAGAAACTGAACTTGATTTCACAGTTCCCTGGGAGAGAATAACTATGGTGGAGGCTGTGAAAAAATATGCTGATGTAGATTTCACAGAATTTGAAACAGCTGAAGAAGCATATGAGGCTGCAGCATCTGTGGGGATAAAACCTGAACCCGGACTTTCTTATGGAGAAGTTTTAAATGAAGTTTTTGAAGAAAGAGTTGAAGACAAGTTAGTTCAGCCAACTTTCATTATGGATTATCCAATTGAAGTTTCTCCATTAGCCCAGAGAATCGAAGATGATCCTCGATTCACCTATCGGTTTGAAGCTTTTGTTTACGGTAGAGAAATTGCTAATGCTTTTAGTGAATTAAATGATCCGGAAGAACAAAAGCACAGATTTGAAAAACAGGTAGAAATGCGTGAAGCCGGTGACGAAGAAGCGCAGATGATGGATTATGATTTTATTCGAGCTCTGGAATATGGTATGCCGCCTACAGGTGGACTTGGAATAGGTATTGATAGACTAATTATGCTGCTGACCAACTCCAGTTCTATTAGAGATGTGATTTTATTTCCAACTATGAGACCGGAAAGTAACGAATAATAAAAAAGTAACGAATAATAAAATTATAAATTGGAATGTGGCCGGGTGAAATATCCTGGCTGTGTTTTTAAAGTTAATTAATTAAATTTTCAGTCTAATATTTTGCATTTATTTTCAGTTAAAAACTGAAAGGAGTGTTTATGATGTTTCAAAAATTATCAATTAAGACAAATAATAAGGTAGAGCTTATTGATATCACAACTAAAGTTCAAAATGCGGTCCAAAAAGCTGATTTAGAATCTGGTTTGGTTGAAATTTATATTCCTCATACAACTGCTGCAGTCACTATAAATGAAAATGCAGACCCGGATGTAAAAACAGATATCAAAAAAGAAATTAATAAAATAGTTCCTTTTGATGATAATTATTCGCATTTAGAGGGAAATTCTGCTGCCCATATAAAGTCCAGTCTATTTGGAGTAAGCCAGAGTATTATAGTTGAAAATAGAAAATTATTATTAGGAACCTGGCAGGGAATATATTTTTGTGAATTTGATGGTCCTAGAAGCAGAAATATTTATTTAAAAATTATGCGAGGTTAGAAATGTTTTTTTGGATGACCCTTGACAAAAAGAATATTTGATGCTAAGATAATGTATGTCGCTGAAAAGTTATAGATACTAATTTTTTGGTCGATAAAATTATTTTAAAAAGTTCTTGACAAAGCAAAAAGAGCTTGATAAGATAATAAGCGTCGCACAAATAATCTCCGTTAAAATTTAAGCTTTTAATTGATCTTAAATTGGAGGTTGAAAAGAACTAAAATTTTAAA
>JASMSZ010000152.1:0-10690 GCA_041694515.1 Halanaerobium sp. | reverse complement strand
ATTCTCATCCAATTCTTCCCCATACTCTTAAATTTTAATTGTTAGCTCTGGAATTATCTCTTTTAAGACGATGTTTAAGTTCTCGATAACATTTTAGACAGTAGAGAGGACCCGCTCAGGAACTGTTATCGGCTCAGACAGAGCTACTGCCAGATCTCCTCATTGTATTCTCTCTGAATCACTAAGCTGAAAACAGAAAGGTATAATTAGATTGGCATTGATCATACCTGAACGAGAATTTCTGATCACAAACAGGTTCATACGAGCATACTGTTTAATCTCCATTATAATATCAGCAAATTCGTTAAAGGCTTTATTACCCTTATAAATATGATCCATCTCACTAGAAAAAATAAAAGATGTTTGTTCTTTCTTCGCAAGCTCCTTAGCCACTTTAAGGTCCACTTTAGCATCTTTATTGTTTTTAGTGAGCAAATTGTAATTCTTCTGGGGACTTAACAACTGCTCCTTCTCATCAAGATTGTGAGATATTATCCCTCTCTTATATGTCCAGCCATCTTCTTCAAGTTTTTTATATGATAGATCTTCTTTGATAATTACTGGAACAGCATTTTCTCTTCTTTCAATTACCATTTCATAAAATAGTTGATATTTATTCTCTCCCAAAGACATAGAAAAAACAGCATTAATAGCAGCTTCTTTCTCACCCTGGTATATATAATCTTTAATATCTCCAGGCAGAGATTCTCCAAGCAGGACCATTTTAAGTATCCACAAAGCTTCAATAAAAGCAGTTTTACCAGAACCGTTCTGACCGTATATTCCCAGCACATCTGATGTTTTAGAAAAAAAGTCTTCGCTTTTATAACTATTGAAATCAATCTGTCCCTGACGAACATTCTTAAAATTATTCAGTTGTACCTGCTGCAGACGCAGCATTCTCTCCTTCATTTGACCACCACCATTGATTAAATTATACAACTATTAGTGATAAAAACAATATTTTTAGCAAAATCGGTATAAAAAATATCATATTTATTAAAAATTTTAGATTATAGACAAAAAAATAACCAGACATTATGCCTGGAATAATCAAATATGACTCAGTATATCTTCTATTGTAATTTTAAGTTGTGGTAATTTATTTGTTATAACATTCCAAACTATTTCCAAATCTACTCCAAAATAGTCATGTATTAATATATCTCTAAGACCAGCAATTTTTCTCCACTCTATTGCAGGATAATCCTCTCGAATATCAGCAGGTATATTTTTAACAGCTTCCCCTATAATTTCAAGGTTTCTAACAATAGCATCTTGAACCATCTCTTTTTCTTTAAATTCTTTATAAGACATATTTGCTGAATAATTCTGAACTTTATTTATCGAACTTAAAATGTCCCTTAAATATACTTCAGGCCTGCGCATATTTAGCACTTCCTAAAATATCTTCCTTTAATTCTTCTTTTAAGGCATCTTTAATCACAAGGTCTACATCTTTATTTAAATTATCTTCAAGATAAAATTTTAGATCCATATAATTATCAAAGGTCTTCTCGCCTTCTTTAAATTCAACAAGAAGATCAATATCACTATTATTATTAGCCTGACCACTAATATATGAGCCAAATAAGGCAATACTTTTAACTCCGAATCTATTTAAAACACTTCTTTTTCTTTGTAGAAATTCAATAATCTCTTGTGCTGTCATATTATCGACCTCCTATCTCTATTTTAGCACCATTAACAAAATAAAACAACTAGACAATATTTCTAGCATCTAATTCTGTTAAATTTCTTAAACAATAATCAATAATAGCTCCAGGTCATAATTTAACACCTAACCACTTTCTTTCTTCTATTTCAAGAACCCTGTTCTTAGTATGAGCAACATATAATTCTCTTTCAGGATTCTTCTTATGAAGCTCTCTATAGGCGGTCACAGCTTCACCACTATTATTAAATTTATCAAGAACAGCTATTTTATCAACAACTCTTTTTCCCTGGTCTGAATGAGCTTCTATAGCTTCTAGTAGGATCCAACAGTCGGGGTATTCATCTATAATATCTTTCCATTTCATTTTGAAATCATTCCTTTATTACTTTCTACTTTTATTGTATCATAAGGCCATAGTTATAAAAACAAAAAACCCCCAGAAAAGCTCCATCATTAACTGAACAAAATGAAGTTTCTCTGAGGGTAAATCATCTCTTATGAAATGCTAATTTTATTCAAATATTTCTTCATCCAGTCTTTTTAGTGAAAAATTGTTTTTAATACAGATTTCGCTGTTCAAACCTATAAATGGCTTCTAGTACAACTTTTATCTCATTCTCCCAGCCCTTGATTAAGCCTTCGTTTTCTTTTTCATAAATAACATCATTTGTCACAAGATTACCTGAAACAGCTGAAATCATTGCTCCTCTTTTCTTTCTTTTATGACAGACAGTATAAATAGCTGAACTTTCCATCTCCACATTCAATATTCCTAAATCAGAAAGCTTTTTAATCCAGGCTTCATCTTCACCATAAAAAGCATCATCTGTTGCATTAATACCATAATGATAATTATAATCTAATTCTTCTGCCATTTCAGCTGTGGTATCCAAAATAGTTCTTGTCAATTCAAAATCTGGCACTGCTGGAAAAACATCAGGAACATAAAATTTTGAAGTGCCTTCATTTTTCATAGAACCAGTTGAAACAATCAGATCACCAATTTGTGATTCTGGCTGTAAAGCTGCTGTGCTACCAATCCTAATTAAACATTCTGCACCAATATTAATCAGCTCTTCAGCCGCAATCGAGGCTGAAGGACAGCCCATTCCTGTTGAAGTAACAGATATCTTAACACCTTTATAAAACCCCGTAAAAGTTCTATGTTCTCGATGATCTGCTTTTAACTCAGCATCATCTAAATATTTTGCTACTCTATCAGCTCTTGCAGGATCTCCTGGCAATAGAACATATTTTCCTATATCATCTGGTTTTAGATGAATATGATACTGTTTTTTCCCTTCCGTTCTTTCCTGTTTATTAGTTAAGCTCATAATTATTACCTCCCATATATTATAGCAAACCTGCTTTTTTCATTAAAATTTCAGCCTGTTTTTTAGAATTATTCAAAATAGTCTTTTTGCTTAGTTTTAAGAAATTACCATCTTGCATAATAAACTCCCCATTGATAATTACATCCTGAACTTCTTGTCCTGAAGCTGAATATGCAATCGCAGAATAAATATTATCAAGATGATTATAATGAACCGGATTCAAATTAACAGAGTTAAGATCAATACTTATAAGATCAGCTTTTTTTCCAATTTCAAGTGAACCTAACTGATCTTCTAAACCAATAGCTTTTGCTCCATTTTTTGTTAAAAATTCTACAGCCTCTTTTGCTTTAATAAAAGTTGCATCTTCATTGAACTGTTTTTGTAACAAAACTCCTGTTTTTAAATCTCGTAATAAATCCAGAGAATTATTGCTCTGAGCCCCGTCTGTTCCAACAGTTATCAATAACCCTTTTTCGACCATAGCCTTCATCGGCATGATACCTGAAACCAATTTCAGATTACTGATCGGATTATAACTTACAGCTATTTCTTTTTGCTTAAAGATTTGAAGATCCTGATCATTTAAATGGATACAGTGAGCAGCAATAATCTGATTATCCAAAATACCTGTCTGTTTTAAAAACTGAGTTGGGGTAACACCATATTTTTCTTGAATCTGTCTATTTTCATCAATTGTTTCAGAAATATGGATATGCACCAGAACATCTTTTTCTTTGGCGAATTCACCTACCTCTTCCAACAGATTTTGTTCACAGCTGTAAGGTGCATGAGGTCCAATAGCAGGATAAATATTTGTTTCCTCAGACCTAAGCTGGTATTTTTCAATAAAATTTCTGGCAGCCTGAAATGTATTCTGGCTTTCGGCTGTTTTACCACTAAAAACAGATGGTGCTAAGACTGCCCTGATACCGGTGTCCACTACTGCTCTGGCAATATCTTCAGCAAAATAATACTGGTCAACAAAAGTTGTAATCCCATTTGCTATATATTCAAGAGCACACATCGCAGCTCCCCAGTAAGCAGCTTCTGGATTTAAATATTTCTCAGCTGGCCAGATGACGTTATTCAACCAGTCCATTAATTTTAAATCATCGGCCATACCCCTAAATAGAGGTGAAACACTGTGTGAATGAGTGTTAATTAAACCCGGCATCAGTAATTTATCTTTAAAAGAATATATTTTACCTTCTGCCTCAATTTCACTGCTCTGGCCAACTTTCTTAATACAATCATTTTCTATAACAATTCTTCCTGTTTCAATTAATGGTTGGTTATCATCCATAGTTAAAATCACTGCATCAGTTAAAGTATAAATATTATTCATCAATCTCACCAAGCGCTTCCGGTGCTCTTGTCTTTCTGCCTGCACCAACCAGCACTGCCAGGGTAAGAATATATGGTAGCGACTGGATAAACTGATCAGGAATATTATAACCAATCATATTAAAACGAATAGCCTGAGCAAAGGAAAAAATTAAACTTGCAACAAATGAACCTAAGGGATTCCAGCCTCCAAAAATATTAGCGGCAAGTGCCATATAACCTCTTCCAGCAGTCATATTCTGTACAAATAAACTGTTCTGCACTAAAGAAAGAAAAGCACCTCCAAGACCGGCTAAAAGACCACTTAACATAACACAGGTATATCTATACTTAGTAACATTAATCCCTGAAATTCTTGCTGCTCTCGGATGATCTCCAATTGCACGTAAATTAAGTCCAAGATTAGTTTTAAATAGAGTATACCAGCTTAAAATTACAACTATTAACATAAAATAGGTAAGTGGTGACTGATCAGTAAAAAGCCAATCTATAAGTGGAATTTCCTTTAAAATAGGAATTGAAACATCAGATAGGTTATTTACCTCATCTGACATTCCTTCCTTTCCCCAGATTACTTTAATCATTGTTGTAGTAAAGCCCATTGCAAGAATATTAATTCCAACCCCAGTAACTACCTGATTAGCCTTATATTTTATTGTTAATACAGCATGAATACTTCCAATTATCAAACCAGCAAGGCAGGCAAAAATCACACCAAACCAGGGGGAACCTGTCAAAAAAGAACCATATACTGCTCCAAATGCACCTGTCAGCATCATACCCTCAAGTCCAATATTAATAATTCCACTGCGTTCAGACAAAGTTCCTCCTATAGCTGCCAAAGCAATTGGGACAGCCAACCTTAATGTCAGTGGTATAAGATCAAAATTCAAAACATTAAATATTTCCATTATTGGCTCTCCCTCCTCTTAAGAATAGATCGAATTATCTCTGGTGCAGCTACAAAAAGAATAACTAAACCTTGAATAACTATTACTAAGTCATTAGATACTTCAGTAACTCTATCCATTTTAAGAGCACCCGTTTCAAGAGCTCCAAACAGAAGAGCGGTTAATATTACTCCCAGGGGATGATTTCTACCTAAAACTGCTACAGCAATACCAGTAAAACCATATCCAGGAGAAAAACCGTCAATAAATCTCTCATATACACCCAAAGACTGTGTTACACCAGCCAAAGCAGCTAGTCCTCCACTGATTGCCATAGCCAGAGATATATTTTTCTTAATATTAATCCCACCTGATTCAGCAGTAGTTGGATTTTCTCCCACGGCTCTGATTTCATAACCAATATCTGTCTTCCAGAGTAAAAAATAAACTGCTAGAGCAGCAATAACTGCCACAATTAAACCAGCTGAAAGTTGTGTTTTAGGAATTAATTTAGGTAATATTGCTGCAGTAGGAATTATATCAGTCTGAGCAACCCACCCTTCTGCCTTAAAAGGGTAATTAACTAAATATGAAGTTATATTTATACCGATATAGTTCATCATTACAGTAACAACTACTTCATGGGTACCAAACTGTGCTTTAAGAAATCCAGGAATCCCTCCCCAAATCATACCAGAAATAATTCCTCCAAGTATTGCTACAGGAAGCAGAAGAAAAGCTGGCAAAAAGGAAAATTTTAGTGCTGTCAACACACTAAAAAATGCACCTAAATATAACTGTCCTTCAGCTCCTATATTAAATAATCCACAGCGAAAAGCAACAGCAACAGCAAGACCTGTAAATATTAAAGGAATTGTTTTGGTCAAGGTATTGGCTATATTACTTACTGATCCAAAAGCACCATCCAACATTACTGTAAATGCCTGAAGAGGTGAACTACCAATTAAAAATATTAAAAATGCACCAATAATTAGGGCTAATAGGATGGAAAATAAAGATATATATACATCTTTAACTGACTCAGATCTCGAAATACCTCCTATTATATCTTTAAGCTTCATTTTCTACCATCTCCCCGGCCATTAACATTCCAATTTCATTTCTTGTAAAGTCCTTTTTATCTTTAAAACCCATAATTTTACCTTCATATAATACAGCTATTCTGTCACTCAATTTGATTACTTCATTGAGATCAGCTGAGATTAATAGAATCCCCTTATTGTCTTCTCTTAAATCAAGTAAAAGATTATGAATATATTCAATTGCTCCAATATCAAGTCCTCTTGTAGGCTGTGCGGCCAGTACAAATTCTGGTTTCTGACTTACTTCTCTTCCCAATACAACTTTTTGCTGATTACCTCCTGAAAGATTTTTTAATAATTGTTCACTGTTTGGGGTTTTTACATTATAGTCAGAAATTATTTTTTCACTATGTTCCTTTAATTTCTCTTCTTGAATGATATGATTTTTACAAAATGGAGACTTATAATGATAGCCAAGTAAAATATTTTCTTTAATTGTAAAGTTTTTAAAAACAGCCCGGTTATGCCTGTCTGATGGTATATAAGCAATCCTCATTTTCTTCCGTTCTTTAGTACTTTTATCAGTGATTTCCTTATTATCTAAAGAAATATGACCATCTATAACTTTTCTTAATCCCATAATCATCTCTTCTAATTCCAATTGCCCATTTCCTTCAACTCCAGCAATACCAACTATCTCTCCCTGATGCAGGCTGAGATCAATAGTTTCAGGTCTATCTGCAAGCAGCTCTAAATTTCTAATCTTCAATATCTCATTTCCAGGTTCTTTTTCTTTGATATCAACTTCAAAATCAACTTCTCTTCCTACCATTAGCTGAGCTAATTTATTGGTATTTGTATTTTCCTTTTTTTCAGTTGAAACTTTTTTCCCGTTACGCAAAACAGTTATTCTATCGGCAATCTCCATAGTTTCATTCAGTTTATGTGTTATAAATATAACTGTTTTTCCCTGTTCTCTTAACATATTTAAGATATTATATAACTCTTCAACCTCACCTGGTGTTAGAACAGCTGTTGGTTCATCAAAAATAATAATTTCAGCGCCGCGATATAAAGTCTTTAATATTTCCACCCTTTGTTTCATACCCACAGAGAGGTTTTCAATTTTTTCATCAATATTAATCGCAAAGTCATATTTTTCTGCTAATTCATTAATACTTCTTCTATGTTCTTTTTTATTAAGTGAAAGCTCATTACTCATACCTAAAATAATATTTTCAAGTACAGTCATTCTGTTAATCAACATAAAATGCTGATGAACCATTCCTAAACCTTTTTTCAGTGCTTGCTTTGGACTTTCTATATTAACTTTTTCTCCCTCTAAAAATATTTCTCCATCTTCAGGTTTATATAATCCAAACAGCACATTCATTAAAGTTGTTTTCCCTGCACCATTTTCACCTAAAAGACTGTGTATTTCTCCTTTTTCAACATTAAAATTAACCTTGTCATTTGCCGTAACTCCAGGAAATTTCTTTGTTATATTTTTCATTTCTATTGCTAGAGGCATATTTAGTCACTCCATTGAATCTCCGGCAGCCTTTACAAACTACCGGAGATTAATATTTATTAATTCAAGAAACTTTCTACCGCTTCAATTGTATCAGGAACTTCAATTTCGCCTGATTTAATTTTTTCTTTTAAATCCTCAACTTGCTCAATTATTTCTTCTTCTACTTCTACTTTACTGTTTTCACGAGTATAGTCAATTCCTCCATCTTTAATTCCAAGATTATGAACACCAGGTTCAAAGTTATCATTAAGAACACTCTTAACTGAGTCATAAGTTGCCACATCAACCTTTTTCACCATACTGGCTATAATATAATTTGGTTTAATATGATTTTGATTTGAGTTTACTCCTATAGCAAGAAAATCTTCATTTTCTGCTGCCTGGAAAACTCCAAGTCCTGACCCACCTGCAGCATGATAAACAATATCAGCACCACGTCTATTCATGGCCATAGCAATTTCTTTTGCAGTAGTTGGGTCACTCCAGCCACCTACATAATCAACCAAAACTTCTACTTTAGAATTTACATATTTAGCACCAGCTTCATATCCAGCCACAAATTTTCTGATTAATGGTATGTCCATACCTCCTACAATGCCGATTACTTGATCATCATTAAGTTTTGGATTGTTGTTTTGTTTTTCCATCAAACCTGCTAAAGCTCCGACAAGAAATGAGCCTTGGTGCTCTTTCGATACATAAGAAGCAACGTTTGGCTTATCGACAACCATGTCAATAATTGCAAATTTCTGGTCTGGATATTCAGTTGTAATTTTTTCTAAAGCAGAAGCCTGATCAAATCCTACTGTAACAATTAATCCATATTCCCCTGATTTAGCCAAATCACGTTGATAGGTTTCATAATCAGCAATTTCTTTTGGTTCTACATAGTCAAAAGTAATACCAAGTTCTTCTTGAGCTCTTTCCATCCCCTGATAAGTTAGATCATTGAAAGACTGATCTCCCAATCCACCCGTTGCTAATATTAAACCAAACTTATCTTCTGCTGCCCCTATACTAACTGTCAATGAAAAAACAAAAAACACCACTAATAGTAACAACATAATTTTTTTAAGTCTCACTTTTTACTCCCCCTTTAATTTTTTAAAATTCAATTTTTGATCTCTTTAAATTAAACTCTCTTTGTTAATCACCTCCATATGATTATTTCCTGTTAATATAGAAAGAAAAGTATTCAGGTAAAAAATATTGTTTATAAAAAGCTAGAACTTCTCCAGTTGTTTTATATAGGTCTTCTTCAAATAAAATTAGTGCTGCGTATTCTCTTACATTCAGTTTATCAGCAATGAAGTCACCAGCTTCTGTCAGTAGTATTTCAGATTGAGAATTAGCCACCTTTTTGTAAAAATCACTATCAAGGTAATCCACAAGACTTCTATGATCTTCTATATCTATCTCCTCTTTATCTATATTTTTATAAGGAATAAAAGATATAAAGTACGAGACTGCTGTTTTATTAACCTTATAAACTCTTTTTACAACAAGAATTATTTCATTCGCTTCTATTTTCAACTCTGATTGGAGCATTTTATTCGGAGACTCAAAGAAAACTTCAATATCATCAGTTAATTTCACTTTCCCGCGATTAGCAATATTTAAAATATTACCCTTTTTCTCTAGACCTATTCCAAACATTTTTTTGTTTTGGGAAACAAAATTACCTTTACCTTGATAGTTATAGATAATACCATCCTCTTGTAATATCAAGAGAGCCTGCCGAAGTGTACCTCTACTAACTCCAAATTGATTAGCAAGTGTATGCTCTCCAGGTAATTTCTGACCTCTCTTAAAATGGCCTTCTTTTATAAGGTCAAATAACTTTTCATAAATTATCACATATAATGGGCGACTATCAGTAGTTTTTTTAGAAATTTTATCAATTGTTTGAATTTTATCCATAAATAACATCTCCAATCATTTGTTGTACATGTTTTATAACTTGTTTAACAAGCTATTAATTATATTCTTGGTTCTATAACAATTTCCTGCAAGAATACCTGAATCCGTGATACTATCCAAGTGAAAAGCTAGAAATAACAGGCATTATATAGTATAATGTAGATAATAAAAGTTAATTTACATTATACTTTTTCACCCAGGAGGTGCAGCAGTGTCTGAGTTTAAATTAGAACAATCTGACGAAATATTAAATACTCCTACCGGTCCTGTTACTGCAGGTAAACTACTATCAATAACTTCTCTAAAAGAAAAACTTGATTGGGAATAAACAATTGTCCCGCCAGTCCAACTTTAAGGCAGAGACTTAAAAAAGGTGCTCTGGATTTCATTAAAATCATTAAAGAAGAAACTGTCTCTTTACTTAAGACTGTTGACCCTGATTTTAATATCTGTTATGAAAACAATGTACCTTTAGACCTGGATGATAGCCCTTTTGATAATTCTAAAACACTCACAGATAAAGATATTTTAGTCCGCATGGATGCCGGTTATGATAGCAGAGATATTCTTAAAATATGTCAGGAAAAAAAGGTGAACTTTATCATAAAACGCAACCTTCGTAACAGTAATAAAGATAAAATTATTGAAAAATGTCATGAAAAAGGAGAAATAACTGTTCCACGCGATGGTAAAAAAGTTTATCGTGGCAGTTATCAGAAAGATATACCTGAACTTGAAAGTCCTGTAAAAGTTGTATTTGATTTAAAAGAGACAACCATAGATAAAGATGGTCAGCTTCATCTGGTCCCTGATCTAGAACTCGATCTTTACTGGGTTAACCTTAATGCTGCAGATGATGAAGTAATTGAACTTTACCACAAACACGGTACCTGCGAGCAGTTTCACAGTGAAATTAAAACTGATATGGATTTAGAAAGACTGCC
>JASMSZ010000151.1:0-22115 GCA_041694515.1 Halanaerobium sp. | reverse complement strand
TTACCGGTAAAGAGCTTAACTAATGGATAAACAATAAATCCAAGAGCAATACCATTAGAGATTGAATAGGTTAAAGGCATAGCAATCATAGCTATAAAAGCTGGCAGGATTTCAGTGAAGTCATCCCAGTCAAGATTTGTAATATTAGTCATCATCATGGTACCAACAACAATTAAGGCAGGTGCAGTTGCAGCTCCAGGAACTATTCCAATTAAAGGTCTAAAAAATAATGCCAGGAAAAATAGTATAGAAACTACTACTCCGGTTAGACCTGTACGCCCACCTTCAGCTACACCAGAAGCAGACTCAACATATGTTGTTACTGTACTTGTACCAAATAAAGCACCACCTGTGGTACCAATAGCATCAGCTAAAAGAGCCTTACTTGCTTTTGGTAGATCTCCATTCTCATCTAAGTAACCAGCCTGCTGACTTACACCAACTAAAGTCCCGGCTGTATCAAACATATCTACAAATAGGAATGAGAGTAAAACACCAAACATTCCCATACTTAAAGCTGACCCAATATCTAACTGAAATAATACTTCTGACCAGTCAGCCATCTGCGGCACTGCAACCACTCCACTAAAAGCAGGTGTTACACCATTAATCCAGCCAAAAGCTGTAGATGCCAGGATACCCCAGAGAAGAGCACCTTTTACCTTTTTTGCATGTAAAATACCTGTTAAGATCAGACCAAATAAAGCAACCAGACCAGGACCTGTTAAGACACTACCCATAGCAACTAGTGTTGCGTCATCCTGAACTACAATACCGGCATTCTGCAGACCGATAAAAGCAATAAATAAACCAATACCTGTACTGATACCCGTTTTTAGAGCCATCGGAATACTGTTTACAATCATTTCTCTAACAGGGGTCACACTCAAAATAATAAAGATAATACCTTCCAGGAATATAATTCCCAGTGCCGCCTGCCAGGTAACTCCCATCCCAATAACTACAGAATAGGCAAAAAATGCATTAAGCCCCATTCCAGAAGCCAGAGCAAAGGGATAATTAGTTAAAAATGCCATTGCCAGTGTACCTAAAATTGCACCCATGATAGTAGCAATAAATACTCCATCAAAAGGCATTCCTGCAGCACTTAAAATATTCGGATTAACAAAAATAATATAAGCCATTGTCATAAAAGTAGTGAAACCAGCAATAACCTCAGTCTTCACATCAGTATTGTTTTCTTTTAACTTAAATAAATTTTCTAAAGTTCCATTATTATTAGTCATTAATTAAATACCCTCCTTATTTTTTGTCTAGATATCTAAAGCTGAATTAAAGTTTTCACCACCTTTCGTTCACTGAGCCTTCTTTTTAGAACGTATGGTCGGCTCAGCATTAGGCCGTCGAGGCCGTCACTCTGAGCCTTCTTTTTAGAGCGCATAATCTATTAAAACAAAAAACCCGCAAAAATAGATACCTCAACTAAGAGGAATCTATCTTCACGGGTTTATCCGAAAGATAAAACATGGGCTCCATGTATAAATTAGATCTACTGCTTTTATTTACCCACTAAAAATTAATAAAGATTTCTCTTTTTCAAAACAGATAGACTAATTTATTTCCCTCATAGTTGTCAGTTATCGGCTGACACTAGAAACTTGTGAACCATATCATCACAATTATACGAGGCCTATTTAAATTTATAGCTTTAATTTATAATTATTTACATATTTTAAAAATAATGAGCTGATTTTAATTCCATCTATTATTATAGATAATGTTGAGCAGCTTGTCAATATACTTTTAAAATCAGTTCCTAAAAATACATAAATACAATATTTTAAATAGGCTTTTAAATCATTCTATAATCAACTCAAGCTTTTCAAATTTATTCACATCAAATAATCCCTGATCAGTCAATTTGAGTTCTGGAATTACAGTTAAAGCCATAAAAGATAAAGTCATAAAAGGGCCATCCCGGCTAACCCCCAGATCATTTGCAATTTCCCTCATTTTATTTAAGTAGTTTGCAACTTCTTTGACTGACTTAACAGCCATTAAACCAGCTACAGGTAAAGCCAGTGATGCTTTTACTTTACCATCAACAACAATCACCAGGCCGCCCTGCATCTTTTCAATTTCTCTAACAGCAAGCTCCATATCTTTAGCTCCAATTCCCGCCACAATTATATTGTGAGCATCATGTCCAATCGAAGTTGCAATCGCACCCTGACGCAGGCCAAAGTTGCGGAGCAGACCCAGACCAACATTTCCAGTCTGATGGTGTCTTTCTACAACAGCCAGTTTAACCAGATTATGGCCAATCAACTCAATTGCAGGAGGTTCCCCATCATATTCTGCTTCTGTCTGATAAAAGGACTCTCCAGTCACTACCTGATCTTTGATCAATTCGATGACTCTATATTTTCTGGCAGCCGGCAGTAGAAAATCTGCCTCCGAAATTTCTCCAACTCTAATTGAATTAAAGATCTTTTCCTCAATTTCCTGGTTCATAAAATCTTCTCGATCCAGGGAAATTTTATCATCAATTGATTTAAGTAAAGTTCCATCTTCAGCGACCAGACGCCCCTCCTTATAAACTTTTTTAACATCAAATTCCCGCAGATTATCAAAGATCAATAAATCTGCCTGATAACCGGGGGCAATGGCTCCCAGTTTTTTCATTCCCAGAGCTTCTGCGGCATTAATTGTCGCCATCTTAACTGCTCTTAAGGGAGAAAGACCATACTGAATTGCTTTCCGGACAGCAAAATCAATCTGTCCTTCCTCAATCAGATCTCCCGGGTGTCTGTCATCTGTCGCAAACAGGAAGCGGGAAGAATTACTGCTGTTAACAGCAGGCAGCAGGCTGACTAAATCTCTGGTGACCGAACCTTCTCTGATCATAATGTACATCCCCTTAGCAACCTTCTCCAGCGCTTCCTCAGCTGTTGTTGCCTCATGATCAGCTTTAATATCTGCCAGTAAATAGGCATTTAAATCATTTTCGGATAAACCAGGTGCATGGCCATCCTTGAATAAATCAGAAGCCATTTCAATTTTATCCCAAATTTCCGGATCTCCATTAATAACTGAAGGGAAGTCCATGACTTCTCCCAGTCCAAAAATTCCTTTTTCATCAATTAATGGCTTGAGGTCGGCTGCCGAAAGTTTAGCGCCTGAATTCTCAAATTTAGAAGCTGGCACACAGGAAGGGAGCATCAGATTAAAATTCCAGGGCTGAGAATTACCGGCTTTCAGCAAATATTTAATCCCGGTTAAACCGGCTACATTAGCAATTTCGTGAGGATCAGCTACAATGGTAGTTGTCCCCCGGGGAATAATCACCCGGGCAAACTCATCTACATTGGTCATCGAAGATTCGATATGAAGATGGGCATCAATTAAACCAGGTGTAACTATTCTCCCTCCCAGATCGATTTCTTCTTTTCCCTGATAATCACCAATTCCAATTATAATTCCATCTGCAACTGCAATATCATTTTCGATTAATCGTTCATTAAACACATCAACAATTACCGCGTTTTTAAATACTTTATCTGCTTTTTCCAGGCCGCGTGCCTGTCTTAATAATTCTTTTCTCAGCATAAGCTCCCCCTCTCTCAATTATGCCAGTGCCAGAGCCTCAAAGTTACAGCGGGTAACACAGAGTCCACAGCCGGCACATTTTTCAGCGTCAATTACAATCTTCTTCTCATCATCTAGATAATTAGCATCATAAACACAGCTGATAATACAGAGTCTACAGCCGGTACAGTTATCCCTTTTAATTTTAGGGACCCTTGTTTCGTAATTTGCTGCTTCTGGAGCCACCTTCTGGGCCAGACCTCTGATCTGCTCCAGATTCTGATAACCATGTTTTTCTAAGTATTGATCAATTTCTTCTGCAATTTTACCGTAAATTTTAGGACCCTTAAGTATAGCAGCTGTACAGGTCTGTACTGCCTGGGCTCCAGCCATGATCATCTTGACAGCATCGGCTCCGGTAGAAATTCCACCAACAGCTAAAACTGGAATATCCACGGTCTGAACAGCCTGAAAAACCGCTCTTAAGGCCAGCGGGAAAATTGCCTCTCCGGAAAGCCAGCCATAACCATCTTCACTACCCATCAGAGGTCTACCACTATCTATATCAAAATCAAGGGTTGGTCCAAAAGAATTGATTAAAACGAGTCCATCAGCTCCAGCCTCTGCTGCGGCCCTGGCAAATTTGGGAATATCAATCTGCGGGCTTAATTTAACCATTACCGGTTTATCAGTAGCTTTTTTTGCAGCTTTGATACTTTCTACAACCGGAGAAGTATCACTGCCTAAATAATGAGTTGACAGCTCAAAAGCATCAGCATAGGCTTCGGTCTTTTTGACCAGTTCACTAATCTGCTCAGCACTGTAGCCCAGACCAACGATTACCGGCAGTCCTAAATCTTTAATTTCAGGATATTCGTTTTCTAGCCAGTGGTCAGGTCCCATTTCTGACCAGAGCTCTGTGTTCATAAAACCACCTCTGGTCTGAGCCATATTGGGCCGGGGAACCTCTGCTGCTTCTGTAGAAATAGTCTTGGTTACAATTGCTCCTGTACCGCCTTCTTTTGCTTTAGCTGCCATTTTTGCATCTTTAATTGGTGGTCCTGCAGCCGGCATTACCGGATTTTTTAAAGTAAAATCAAACAGTTTAACACTTAAATCAGCCATCTTTTTCACTCTCCTGTTTATATTTAATTACTATAATTTTTTTGCTGGCTTATCTGCTTCAGCTTAACTTGCTCCCTTTTTTATTTCAGTTAGAAAATATTTAGCAGTTATTAACTATTTTCTTCTTTTTCTTTTTCCTTCAGAGCTTTTTTGATTTTTGAGGGACTAATCGGTAAATCAAAGAATCTAACTCCAATTGCATCATAAACAGCATTGGCCAGTGCCGGTGCGGCAGCAATCAAAGTCGGTTCTCCAACTCCTTTGGCTCCAAAAGGTCCTTCAGAATCTTCTTCTTCAACCAGATAATGCTTAAATTTTGGTACGTCAACACTTGTCGGCACCAGATAATCTGTCATCCCGGCATTGAGTGTTTTACCATTGCGGATCACCTGGTCTTCCATCATGCCCATTCCCAGTCCCTGAACAGTTCCACCTTCAATCTGGCCTTCAACATTTTTGGGATTGATTGCTTTACCAAGATCAACAGCTGTATAAACATCCAGGAGATCAATTGTGCCGGTATCTGTATCAATTTCAATATCAATCACCTGAGAAAGGAAAGTATAGGCTACATAGACTTTGTCTGCCTGACCGTTTTCATCAGGACTGTAGGTTACAGGGAAGAAACTTCCTTCTGCTTCCAGTTTTTTACCTCTTTCTCTAACTCTTTCTGCCATTTCCCAGTAAGTTATATAATCGTCCGGGTCATCATACATATAGATTTTTCCATCCTCAATTGCAATTTCCGGATGGTTGCTGCGAAATTCTAAACTGCCGTAGTGATATAGATTGGCCAGCAGATCTTCGGCTGCTTTTTTGACTGCATTACCGGTAAAATAGGTCTGTCTGGTAGCAGAGGTTGAACCTGAATTTTTAGTTTTATGGGTATCACCCTGAACCACTTCAAAATATTCAGGATTAATTCTTAAAATTTCGGCTGCAATCTGAATCACTGTTGTAATAACTCCCTGCCCAACATCGGCTGCAGCTGTCCTGATTACTATTCGCTCATCTTCTTTAATTTCAATTGAGGCAATAGAATGATCAGGAAAACCCTCACCATAACCAAAGCCAAACATGATTGTTGCCAGTCCGCGTCCAAATTTTTTCATTATTTTCTGCCCCCTTTCCAGTCACTGAGCTCCATCACTCTTTTGATTGTTTCTTCTGCATTGACACTGTGAGTAAGCTGCTGACCGTTAGGAGTAATTGAGTCTTTTTGATAGATATTTTTAAGTCTAAATTCTGCCGGATCTATACTTAATTTTTCGGCCAGTATATCCATCTGCTGTTCATAGGCAAAAGCTCCCTGAGCTGTACCAAAACCGCGCATTGCTCCAGCATAAGTGTTATTGGTATAAACCGCATGAGAGACTCCGCGTAAATTGGGACAGTTATAGGGTCCTGTTGCATGATACATTCCCTTGTGTACAACTGCCGGGCCGCTGGAAGCATAAGCTCCTGTATCTCCAATAAACTTAGTTTCCCAGGCGGTTAAATAACCATCACGATCTACACCTGTTTTATTGATAATTGTAATTGGATGCCGCTTGGACTGAGTAATCATCGATTCTTCTCTAGTAAAACAGAGCTTAACCGGTCTACCGGTCCTCATTGCTGCAATAGCCAGATGAATATGAACCGAAACATCTTCTTTTTTACCAAAGGCGCCTCCAATTGTAGGCTGAATAATTCTAATTTGATCTTTTGATAATCTTAAAGACTGAGCAACATCTGCCTGAGTATCATGCAGCCACTGAGTTGCAGCCCAAATATTAACTACACCCCGACGCTCGTCATAAAAAGCAACTCCGGCCTCATTCTGCATCGGCAGCTGATCGATAAACTGAGTCTGATAGCGATTTTCTTCCACTATTGCCGAATTCTTAAAAGCTGCATCAACATCACCCCGATTTAGATGATGAGTGATTACTATGTTTCCATCTGGATGAATATCCGGAGCATCATCCTCCATCGCCCGGAAAGGGTCGGTGATGACTTCCAATTCTTCCACTTTAACTTTAATTAGATCCCTTGCTTTTTTAGCTGCTTCTTTTGTTTCGGCAGCAACTATTGCCAGCGGATCCCCCAGATAGCGCATCTTTTCTCCGGGGGCAATTAAAACAGGTTGATCTCTGATGATCAATCCAAACTGTCTGACATCCGGAATATCTTCGGCAATCACAATATCAACAACACCATTTACTTTTTTAGCCTGCGAAATATCTATATCTTTTAAAATTGCATGAGGATGGACTGCCCTTTTAATTTTAACGTAGAGCAGATCATCGAAAAATATATCATCAGGATAAACGGCTTCTCCAGTTACCTTGTCCCAGGCATCTGCCTTCAGCACATCATGACCAACAAAACGCTTGCTTTTTTTAACTCCTTCGATTGTACAGCGGGTTGTATGTTTACAGAAATAATCCTTAATTCTTTTATTCTGATCAGTCACTGCTATCACTTCCTTCAACTGCAAGTTTATCTGCTGCCAGCATGACGGCATCAATAATCTTTGCATAACCGGTACAGCGGCAGATATTACCGGATAATCCGTAGCGTACTTCTTTTTCTGTTGGCTCAGGATTTTGATCCAGCAGTCTTTTGCCTGCTAAAATCATACCGGGAATACAGTAGCCGCATTGAACTGCTCCTGCTTCCACAAATGATTCCTGAATTGGATGTAGATCATCCCTTGTTCCCAATCCTTCTACTGTTAAAATCTCTGCCTGATCAGCCTGAGGAGCTGGAACCAGACAGGAAGCTGTTAGTTCTCCGTTCATAATTACTGTACAGGCTCCACACTCACCTTTACCACAGCCTTCTTTAACTCCGGTTAAACCGAGATCTTCTCTCAATAAATCGAGCAGCCTGGTATAGGGAGTAACTTCCAATTCTCTTTCTTCTCCATTAACTGTAAATGTAATCTGCATCAGCTGCTCACCCCCTTTTCCTTTCAATCTCATTTAAAGCTCTGATCATTACATCAGCTGCTGCATCTTCTCTATATTCTTTAGTTCCTCTTAAATCATCAATAGGATTAATTCGGACTTTAACTTCCTGACCCAGCTTCTTATAATCGAGCTCAGCCAGGGTATTCCCGAGCATCATTTCTTCAACTTCTCTAAGCCTAATCGGGGTTGGAGCAACTGAACCCATAGCCACTCCTGCTTTTACTATCTGCTCAGCTTCAAATTCAAGTACTACCGAAAGGGTCAGAGTAGAAATAACAAGGGCCTTGCGGCGTCCAACTTTAACCCAGGCACCTTCTCTCTCATTTTCTGTCAGTGGAATAATTATTTCTGTTAAAAGTTCATCTGCTTCCATTAAATTTCTTTTTGGTCCGGTAAAAAACTCTTCTGCTCCCACAATTCTTTCAGCTTCAGCTGACTGCAGTTTAAAACTGGCCTGATAACTTAAAAGTGGTGCCAGAAGATCTCCTGCCGGTGAGGAAGTACAGATATTACCGCCAATTGTACCCCTACTTCTAATCTGCGGTGAGCCAACATCCTCTGCTGCTGCAGCCAGAACTGCAAAATTCTCCTTAATCAAATCTGATTTCATCAGCTGCAGATGAGTTACCATTGCTCCTATATGCAGCTCATTCTCCAAAATTTCAATTTTGCGCAGTTCATCTAATTTATCCAGATCCAGCCAAGTTTTAATTTGATGCAGCTTCTCATAATTTGCTACCAGCAGATCTGTAGTACCTGCTGCCACCTCAATCTGATCCTCATATTCTGCTTTAATTTCCAGAGCTTTATCTAAATTGTGAGGCTGAAAATACTGCTCAAAATCTGCTCCAGAAATCGTCTGCCTGTTCTTTTGTTTCATGGGTGATTTTCTGATCATCAACTACCTGCACCTCCCGATTTTCCATTAATATTTTACCGTTAACAATTGTTGTCTCAACCATGCCCCCATTGATTCCAAATAAGATGTGGGCATAAGTATTATCACTATTTATTTCCGTTGGCGGGCTGTAATCAACTACAATAATGTCTGCAGCTGCCCCCTCTTTTAAAACTCCAAGCTGAGTATCAAAGCTTTCACTGGCCAGCATAGCATTTGTTTTAAAAACCATCTGCGGAATTTCAGTCCAGCCCAGACGAGGATCTCGATTCTGGTGTTTGAGCATTAAATTGGCAACCTTAATACTCTCAAACATATCTGTTGTATAACCATCTGTTCCCAGTCCAACTTTTAAACCTTTATCCAGAGCTTCCTTTAGTGGAGCTGCTCCTACTGCATTACCCATATTGGATTCTGGATTATTTATCAGATAACAATCATTATCTTTTAAAATCTCCAGCTCACCTTCCTGCAGATGGACTCCATGGACAGCAATTGTCCCCGGCCGCCAGATATTGTACTGATCAAGCCTCTTAACAGCTCCATTATAGCCGCGGAGGCGGCTGTCTTCTAAATCAGTCCGTCCCTCAGCTGCATGGATATGAAAATTGCTGTCTAAGTCATCTGCCAGCTCTGAAACTTCTGCTAGAGTTTCATCTTCTAGAGTAAACGAAGCATGTAAACCAATTCTACCGTTTAAATGATCCAAATTTTTCTCCCTAATCTTCTTTAAAAAACCCTCAGTTTCTTTAACTGCTGCCTGAGACTGTTCCTCACCGTTACGGTCAGAAATCTCATAACAGAGATCAGCTCTGAGACCCAGTTCCTCCACTGCTTTGGCTACCAGATCAAGCGAATAACTTACCTGTCCGTAGCTTGCATGGTGGTCAAAAACAGAGGTCACACCCTGTTTTAAGCCTGTCAAAAAGGTATAAAGAGCACTGTAATAAATATCGTCAGCTTTTAAGGTGCTGTCCACCCGCCACCACATTTTCTCCAGGATTTCTAAAAAATGACGGGGCGGCTGCTCGGTTTTTAAATCCATACCCCGGGCAAAGGTGCTGTAAATATGCATATGAGTATTGATCATCCCCGGCATAATAATTTTGCCCTGCACATCCTTAAGCTCAGCCTCCGGATACTTTGATTTTAAAAGTTCAGATTCACCTAAAGCCTTAATTTCTTTTCCCTCAATTAAAACAGCTCCATTTTTAATAACTCGATTATCCTGATCATGAGTAATCACTGTTCCGTTAGTTAATAAGAGCAAGAAACCACTCCTTTCTTTACTATAAATAATGTAACTTACTCTGACTAAAGCTCCTTCAATACAGCTTAAACTCCTCTCGCCAGATCAAGATCTTAATCAACACCACAGGTCTAACCCAGGCAAGGATAATTCAATTTCTGCGGTTGCCTGTTGAGGCTAAGAAAAGTTTAACAGTTATTAAGTGTTTTTGACTGAAATAGGAATAAATTTGATGACTCAGTTATTTTATCTAATTAAACTTGATGAATATTAAGTTAAATCAGACCTAAAAACACGAGGTTTTTAGCTGACCGCAGCACAGGAGGTGCTGATCGGGAAGAAAGTCTGATTTAACGGAAATATGAATCTTAGTTTAATTTTAAAATTAATGTTGGAACAAATTTATCCTATTTTAGTCAAAAATATTGATTCAAAACTTTTCTTAGCCATTTACCATCTCAGCAGAAATAGAATTAGCCTCTGCTATAATCTCAGCTTCATCAGCCCGCGTCAGCTCTCCCTCTTCAACCACAATCTCACCATTAACAATTGTATAATCAACGATCTGAGTATCTCCAGTATTAACTATCGCTGAAACCGGATCATATAAGCCGCCGGCAAAACCAAGCCTTTTAGAATTAACCAGAAACATATCAGCCGCTTTATCAACTTCCAGACTTCCGATTTCCGGCTGAGATAAGACATCCCGGCCCCCATTTGTGGCCAGGGCCAGCACATCTTCGGCTGTAATTGATTTCATCCCGTGGACCAGCCGGTGCATCAAAAAGGCCTCCTTCATCTCTAAAATCATATTGGAAGAATCATTGCTGGAACTGCCGTCAACTCCCAGACCAACTGGGACTCCTTTTTTGATCATTTCCGGCACTTTAGCTGCTCCCGAAGAAAGCTTCATATTGGAAACCGGGCAGTGCGAAACACCGGTGCCGGTTTCGGCCATTCTTGCCAGTTCCTCACTGGTCAGGTGAACTCCATGTGCATACCAGATATCACTGCCGACCCAGCCCAGTTTTTCCATATAAGCTAAGGGTCTGAGTCCGGTTTTTTCTAAAACAAACTGTTCCTCATCTTTAGTTTCTGCCAGATGAGTGTGGGCCTGAACTCCATAGTCCCGGGCCAGCTCAACCGACTCTATCATCAGCTCTTCAGTCACCGAAAAAGGTGAACAGGGAGCTAAAGCTACCCGCTGCATGGCAAAAGGAGAGCTGTCATGATATTTTTCAATTACCCTGCGGGAATCCTTTAATATCTCCTGATCAGTCTGGACCACTGAATCAGGCGGCAGCCCACCATCTTTTTCGCTTAAGGACATACTGCCCCGGGTTCCATGAAAACGAATCCCGATTTCTTTTGCAGCTTCAAACTGATTATCAATCAGGTTTGAAGGTTGTGATTTAGGAAAAACATAAAAGTGATCACTGGTCGTTGTACAGCCAGTTTTTAAAAGTTCCCCTGCTGCCAGCAGAGTTGAATAATAGACTGCATCCGGATTAACCCGGGACCAGATTGGATAAAGATACTTTAACCAGTCAAAAAGTTCTGATTCCTGCGCCTCAGGCAGATTACGGGTCAACGCTTGATAAAAATGATGGTGCAGATTAACCAGACCGGGAAAAAGGAAGTAATCACGACCATTAATAGTGCGGTCCACTTCTCCTTCAACTTCGATATCTCTGCCCATTCTTGCAATTTTACCATCTTCAATCAGGAGATCGGCATTTTTTAGCCGCTCCCGATTTTTATTCATTGTTATAATTTCTTTCACATTTTTTATTAAAATTCTTCCCATTTTAGGCACCCCACTCTTCAGCAGCCATCTCAACTGCATCAATTATCTGCTGATAACCTGTGCAGCGGCATAAATTTCCTTCCAGAGCTGTTTTGATCTCTTCCTTACCCGGATTCGGATTGGTATTTAAAAGTGCCAGAGCTGACATCAGCATGCCCGGAGTACAGAAGCCGCACTGGATAGCCTGTTTTTCGATAAAAGCTTTCTGCAGTGGATGCAGACCACTTTTGCTTTCCAGGCCCTCAACTGTGATAATCTCACTGCCATCTACCTGAGCTGTGAGTACCAGACAGGAATTAACTGCCTGATCATCGACAATTACCGTGCAGGCCCCACATTCACCAACACTGCAGCCTTCCTTGGTTCCGGTCAGTTTCAGCTCATCTCTGAGGGTATCTAAAAGTCTTTCCTGACTCCCAACTTCTAATTTATGTTTAGATCCATTAACCGTTATTTCTACATCTAACTTAGTCATTATATCCTGCCTCCTCCAATAAATCTTTCACTGCTCTTTCTACCAGTTTACTCAGAGCAGGCCGTTTATAAGGGGTTGACCATCTTTCCCCTGTAATACCTACCATCTCATCTGCTGCTATCTCCCCGGCTGCTGCAGGATCTATCTCAGCAAAAGTCTTAGCCTTTAAATACTTATTTACCTTTCTAAAGGGAACAGGAGCAGGAGTTGCAGCTCCAGAAACAACCTGAATATTTTTTATCGCTTCATTTTCCACTTCAGCTAACAGGGTTAAAGAAAGTCTGGAAATACTTAGGGCATTACGGCGTCCAATCTTCTGGTAACTGCTGTAATATTCTCCCCGGGGCAGCTTAAAAACTATTTTTTCCAGAACTTCATTATCTTTGATTACAGTCTGATTTGGCCATTCCACAAAATCTTCCAGCAGAACTCTACGTGCCCCACCTTTAGCGCGCAGTACCAGTTCTGCTCCCAGAGCAATCAAAGGCGAAAAGGAATCAGCACAGGCTGCTGCATTGACCAGATTACCACCAATAGTGGCCCGATTTCTAATCTGAGTTGAGCCGATACTGCCTGCTGCTGCCCCAATAAACGGTAATTTTTCTTTTATTTCCGGGTTAGTTAACAATTCTGCATGAGTTGTCAAAGCACCAATTTCTCCCACTTCTGGACCCAGTTTGATTCCCTTAAGTTCAGCTACATCTGTAATATCTAAAAGGTAATCTATATTTTCAAATTTTGGATCCTGCTGGTGGAGGTCAACCATTAAATCAGTTCCTCCGGCCAGAATCTGCACCTTCTTTTTTTTAGCCAGAATTTCCAGTACTTCTTCTAAACTATGAGCTCTCAATAATTGATATTCGACCATTATTATTTACCTCCCTTATGCAGAGCACGACCGATTAAAACCCGCTCTAAGTTAAGGGGGAGAGAACGAATTCTCTTACCTGAAGCATGAGCTACTGCATTTGCTATTGCTGCACTACCTAATTCCAGAGTCGGCTCCCCAATTGATTTGGCACCAAAGGGGCCGTCCGGATCAGGATTTTCTACAATTATCGGTTTAATATCCGGCATATCTTTAATAGTGGGAATCATATAGTCATGGAAGTTAGTTCCCTGAATAACTCCATCTCTAACTTCAAGTTCTTCCATAATTCCATAACCTAAGCCCATCATGACTCCACCATAAATCTGACCTTTAACATTTTCCGGATTAATTGCCCGGCCAACATCATGAGCAGCTGCCATCTTGAGCACGCTCAACTCACCGGTTCCTGTATCAACTTCAACCTCAGCTATCTGACATCCGTAGACATAGGTAAAATAAGGGTTCCCGAATCCTTTTTCCTCATCCCAGGAGATTGGAGGTGATTTATACCAGCCGTAAGCTGACATCAAAATACCGGTGTTTCCCATCTCTCCTGTTAGATCAGCAAAGGTTGCCAATCTGCTGCCCTGACCATCATATAAAAAGCCGTCTTTTAATTCCAACTGATCTGTCTTAAAATCATATTTATCGGCGGCAAAGTCCATAATTCTGCCCCTCAATTTCTCGGCTGCATCCTTAACCGCATTACCACCAATTAAGGTAGCCCGGGAGGCAACTGTGGAGCCGCTGTCGGGAATAAAGCTGGTGTCCAGTTCTTTAAACTCAACTTCGCTCATTGGTATTCCTAAAACTTCTGCTGCTATCTGAGAAAAGATAGTTTTTAAACCCTGACCATTTTCTGCCAGACCACTGTAGACTGCTGCACTACCATCTTTATTGATCTGGATTACAGAAGCTGCTGCATCAATTGCCTCTGCTCCCAGGCTGCAGCCTCTAAAGGAAATGGAAAGTCCAATTCCCCGTTTTTTATCTCCAGGCTGTTCTTTAGAATATTCTTCGTATTTATTTTTGTAATCTATGGCCTCCATTGCCTTAGTCATAACTTCATTTAAGGAAACAGTATGCCGCTCTAACTTCTGGCCGCTGGCTGTAACCGAACCCTGAGAATACATATTTCTTTTTCTGAGTTCAACCGGTTCTAAGCCAAGCTCTGCTGCCAGCTCATCCATTAAGGATTCCTGGGCAAAAATAACCTGGGGTGAACCATAACCGCGCATTGCCCCGGTATAGGGATTATTGGTATAATAGCCGCAGGTATCAGTTTTAACATTTTCTACTTCATAGGGTCCTGCTGCCTGAACCACACTGCGCCAGGTTACAAATGGTGTCTGACAGGCATAGCCGCCGCTGTCGGCCACTGCCTCAATCTCCATTGCCGTCAGCTTACCGGCTTTCGTTGCTCCTATTTTATATGTTAAGTGATAGGGATGCCGCTTATAACTTTCGGTAAACGACTCCTCCCTGCTGTTGACCATCTTAACCGGTCTCCCGGTCTTCAGTGCCATCACTGCTGCCCGGGCAGCCATTGCCGAAACTGCCTCATCTTTACCACCAAAAGAACCTCCAATATGATTTTGAATAACCCTTACCTCAGCCAGTTCAACTTCCAGCACCGCCGAAACAGCGTTTCTGGTCGCATAAGGATTCTGAATTGAACCATAAACTGAAACCAGATGGTTTTCTTCATTGGGAACAACTACAACTGCCTCCGGCTCTAAATAACTATGTTCAATAAACTGAGTTGTATATTCTCTTTCTAAAATCACATCTGCTTCTGCAAAACCTTTTTCCACATCCCCTTTACGCAGAGGATGGTGAATCACCTGGTTATCATCTTTTTCCGGATGCAATTTCAGGGCACCTTCTTTGCGGGATTCCAGTGGATCAAAAATACCTTCCAGTTCTCTGTATTCAACCTCAATCTTTTCCAGAGCTGCTGCTGCCTGGGCTTCAGTTTCTGCGGCAGCCATTGCCACTCCATCTCCAGCCAGAAGGACTTTCTTATCTGCCAGCACCTGCTGATCCTGAACAATAACTCCAAAAAGATTATTTGGAATATCCTGAGCTGTAAATACACCTTTTACACCCGGCATCCCTTCCGCCTCAGCTGTATCTATCTTTTTGATTTCAGCATGAGGATATTCTGTCCTCAATACTTTAGCATGAAGCATATTTGCAAATTCCAGATCTGCTCCAAATTTGGCTTTACCGGTAACTTTCTCATAGGCATCTACTCTTTTGACACCTTTATTAACATGCTTAAAAGCCATTACTGCACCTCCATAATTAAAATTAAAAATATCTCCTGCCTAACTTCCTTCCTGCTTAAAAAATAAAATAAACTTAAATTCAAAAATTTTTTTCCCATTAAACAAATGGACTTTCTCCATTTTTGCCGGGATTAGCTCTTAATTAGCTGGTAGTCAGTCAGGCTGGAATAAACCAGTTCTGACGCTACAAATTAAGAGTTATCAGGGCATTTATCTCAATTTTAGTTGAGAGAAATGTTAAAATGGGGAAAGTCCATGAAATAAAATTTACAATATTTAATTCTTATTTATTATTATATAACAAAATATTTAAAATTAACAGATTTTTAACATAATTTTTTGTTATTTGCCCAACTTTTTTTCATTTTCTTCAGGCAGCAGTAAGTTTAAACCGATTGCAATTATTGCTCCCACTGTAATTCCAGAAGATAAAACTGTAGAAATAACTTCCGGCAGCTGAGCTACAACATCAGGTCTAAAGGTTACACCCAGACCAAAACTGAGGGCAATTGATAAAATAAATATTTTTCTATCAGTCAGACCACCCTTAGTTACAATTTTCATACCCGAGGTAGCTACCATACCAAATAAAGCAATTGTTGCCCCACCTAAAACAGGATTGGGCATTACACTAACTAAAGCACCAATTTTAGGGACAAGACCAAGTAAAAATAAGATTGCTGCCACTGCTATTCCTACTACTCTACTACCTACTTTTGTAATTTGAATAACTCCAATATTCTGGCTGAAAGTTGAATTAGGTAATGAATTAAAAACTGCGGCCAGGGCACTACCAACACCATCTGCCATTATTCCACCGCTGAGTCTCTCTATATGCTGTTCATTGGCTACATCCTCTCCAGAAACCTCTGCCACAGCTGTCAGATCACCTATCGACTCTACTGTAGTTATAATATAGGCCATCACCCAGGGCAGTAAATGGCTCCACTGAAATGAAAGTCCATACTTCAAGGGCCGGGGAATTGTCAACCAGCCTGCATTTGCAACCTCTGTCAGATCAACAAGGCCCAGCGGAATAGAAACAATATAACCGACAATCAAACCAAGAGCCACTGCTCCTACTTTAACCAATCCTTTACCAAAACGGTTGGCGATAATAATAATAGTTAAAACAAATAGTCCCAAAAGCAGATTCTGAGGTGCTCCATAATTTTCTGCACCTGCTCCTCCACCAAAATCAGTTATTCCTACTTCCATCAGACCAAGTCCAATTAACATCACAACAGTTCCAGTAACCACAGGTGGGAAAATTTTTCTGGTCTGTCTGATAAATCTACTCAGAATCATCTCAACAGGTGATGTAATCAATCCCATTCCTAAAACTAGAGGCAGACCACCCTCACTTGCTGCTGCAATAGCCATTGGGACAAAGGTAAAAGATGTACCATGAACTGCCAGCAGACCCGAACCAACTGGACCAATCTTTGTTACCTGAATATAAGTAGTTACTCCAGAGACCATTAATGCCATGCTGACAAAAAATCCAGTTTCTGCAGCATTTAAGCCGGCAACCCCCGCTATAATTAGAGGTGGGGTTATAATTCCAACAAACATTGCCAGCATGTGCTGTAATCCAAGTAACAAAGTCTCCACTAAAGGCGGCTTTTCTTCTAAACCATAAAACGGTTCTTCTTCCACAATAAATTCTTTCTTCTCCCTACTTTTTTGCATAGAACCACTCCTTTTTGTTTGCTCTTAACAATAATTATACTTAAAATAAGAATACCCTGCTTAAATCAGGCTGAATACCTGTATTTATGATTATTATATCTGTATACAGCTCCCCTTTATTCTAAATTTTCCAAAAAATAATCTCCTAGAACACTGCAGCGGCTTAAAATCTCACTTCTAAAAAACTATCTTAAACCAGCTGCTGTATTCTTTTTTAATTTAATCGGTCAAATTACTGCTAGACTAAAATCCTAATAAACGCGGTAAAAACATAGAAATTGGTTCAATAAAGGTAATCGCAAAGAGGGTGATTACCTCAACCACAATAAAAGGCCAGATCGCTTTCGATATCTGTTCCAGCGAGAGCTTTGTAATTCCACTAACTACAAAGAGACAGGCTCCAACCGGTGGTGTCATTAAAGCAACATTTAAAGATAAAACCATGATAATTCCGAATTGGATAGGTGGGACACCGATACTGACAGCAAGTGGATGTAAGATTGGACCTAAAATTACTAGAGCTGCTGCAATATCCATAAACATTCCTACAACCAGCATTAAGAAATTAATCATCAGTAGAATAATATATTTATTGTTGCTAATCTGCATAAACATATTTGCTATCTGTTCCGGTACCCGTTCAGAAGCCAGAATCCAGCCCAAAATAGAAGCAGAAGCAATGATTAAAAATACGACTCCGGTAGTTCTGGCCGTCTGTTCTAAAAGTTCGGGAATATCTTTTAATTTCAAAGATTTAAAAACAAATTTACCAACAATAAATGCATAAGCAACTGCAATTGAGGCAGCCTCTGTTGGTGTAAAAACTCCAGATAAAATTCCACCAAGGATAATAACCGGCATTAAAAGCGCCAAAATCGCATCCCAGAAGGCTACAACCATTTCTTTAATTGAAGAGCGTTTCTCTTTTTTTGGATAACCCCGCTTTTTAGAAATATATCCGGATAAGATCATCAGCATTCCACCAAGCAGCAGTCCCGGAATAAATCCGGCTGCAAATAAGCCGGCAATTGAAACTCCCATCAGCGAACCATAGATAACCATCATATTGCTGGGAGGAATTGTTGGTCCAATAATAGAGGATGCCGCTGTCACAGCCGCACTGAAATCTTTATCATAACCATCTTCAACCATTGCTGGAATCAGCATTGTACCAATCGCTGCTGTATCAGAAACCGCAGCTCCCGTCATTCCAGCAAAGAAAATACTGGCAATAATATTAGCATGAGCCAGGCCTCCCCGCAGATGACCAACCAATACATTGGCGAAATTAACAAGTCGGTGAGTTATCCCTGATTTGTTCATAATCTGGCCGGCGAGAATAAAAAAGGGCATTGCCATCAGGGTGAACATATCCAGACCTGCAAAAAATCTCTGAGGCACCATATTAAACATTACCGGCATATCCATCTGATAAATTGCATATAAAGCTACACTACCTATGGTAAAACCAATGGGCATTCCAGCAAATAATAAAACTAAAAATGCAACTACAATTGTTACCATCATCTTAGATCACCCTGACTCTTATCAGTCTCTAACTGCACTTCTTTAACTTCTCTTAAAGCTTCATCTACTTCTGTTTCTCCTAGGATATCAGATATTTCTATTCCCGGTTTAAAAATTAAGATCGTTTGAATTAACTGCTGGATAATTGCCAGAGTGCCAGAAACTGGAATGCTCATTAAAGGCCAGTACATAGAAATATTTAAGGCCAGAGAAAGTTGGTTTTCTGCTTTATCTGCAACCTGATAACCTTTAATCGTTAAAACTCCCAGAAAAATGATTGTAATGATATAAACAACAAAGGTAATTAGTTTAGTTAAGACTGGTGGAAACTGTTTGATTAAAAGCTGGATCCCAACATGTTCTTTATCTTTAATCCCCACACTAACTGCCAGCAGGGCAGCCCAGATCATCAAATAGCGAGCCAGCTCCTCGGTCCAGCTTAAAGAATCCCGAATTATATAGCGAAAAAAGACTCCGGTTAATACTGTTATCACCAGAATTCCAGTTAAGATGATTACTACAAATAAAGTAATTTTTCCCAGCCAATCTCCAAAGTCTTCCAGTCTGTCAAAAATACTATTATTATCCAATTTACCCACCTCTCAACTGAATAAAAAGGGGCAGAATAATGCTACCCCTTTTTAATTTAAATTACATGCCAAATTTTTCCTGAGCTGCTTCAATTGCATCAAGATAATCTTGAGCAAATTGAGCTCCTTCTGCTCCATATTCTTCTTCAATAAAGTCCATAGAGGCCGGTATCGCGGCATCTTTAAACATCTGCATTTCTTCTGAAGTTGGTTTATAAACTTCCATTTCTTCTGCTAAATAGGGAAGTCCTTCCTCAGATGCTTCAATTAATCTATTAACACCTCGTCCAGCTAAATTTGCGACTCTTGCTGCTTCATCAACTATAACCTGTTCTTCTGAACTTAATGAGGAATAAAAATCAGAATTTAAAACCCAAACATAAGGTGTGTACATATGGTTAGTTAATGTCAGGTACTGCTGTACTTCTTCTAGTTTTCCGATTTTAATAATTGGAATTGGATTATGCTGACCGTCAACTACCCCGGTCTGGAGAGCTGTATATAGTTCAGCCCAGGCAATTGGAGTTGGGGAGGCACCTAAAGAACGCATAAATTCCATATGAATCGGGATTGTCATTGTTCTAAATTTTAAACCTTCCATATCAGCTGGAGTTCTAATTGGTCGTTCACTATTTGTTAGCTGAAAAAAACCGCCTGATTCGCCAAAACCAAGTACTTTAAATTCTGTTTTTTCTTCAATATCTGCTGCCATTTGCTGTCCAAATTCACCATCATATACTTCATATGCTACTGAATAATTGGTGATTGAAAATGGAATATTTACAATTGAAAACATTGGATAAAAAGTAGCCATACCCCCACCAGATGCTATATAGCTGTGGGTTACACCATTTTGCACCTGTTCCATACTTTCTCTTTCATTTCCTAAAACACCATTTGAATAAATTTCGACAGTAATACTACCATTGGTTCCACTTTCGACCATCGACTTAAATACCTCAGCCATTGCCGCTGTTGCAACTTCTTTTGGCTGCTGTGGATTTAAATGACTGAGTTTTAAAACCTTCGAATCCTGAGCCATTACTGTCAGAGATGCTGTGATCACCAGTGCTAAAATTAAAGTAATTATTAATGTTTTTCTCATTTTAAATTTCCTCCTCAGTTTTTACTTGAAACCAAACAGACTCATCAAAAACAACCCCTACTATCTACTCTATTTCTGCCAGTTATTCCAATCAGACTACTAATCCCTGAGTCCAGAGACTATTACTTTAATTTTTGACAGCACCTCCTTTAAAGACAGCGGGTACTTAGAAGTAATTTCCAGGCAGTAAATACTCAATAAACGCAGCTATTCCAGGTACCCGGTACCCAATTCAATTTACTTACCACCCATTGTTAAAGTCATTACAGCTTTAGCTGTGTGTAATCTATTTTCTGCTTCTGTAAAGACTATTGAGTGTTCTCCATCAATTACAGAATCCTCTACCTCATTCCCGCGGTCGGCAGGTAAGGCGTGCATGTACATTACATCATCAGCAGCCACTGCCATTCTCTCTTCTGTGCACTTCCAGTGTTTATTTGATTCTAAGAGATCATCAATTACTGCATCATCCTGATTGGTAACCCAGCTGCCCCAGTTTTTAGGGATAACTATATCAGCATCACGATAAGCTTGATCCTGATCATGAGTAATTTTAAATGTTCCATTATTTTTCTCAGCGTTTTCCCGGGCCTGCTCAATTACCCATTCCGGCATCTCATAACCTTCTGGGTAGGCAAGAGTTACATCCATTCCAAAACGGGGAAAAAGCAGAGCCTGAGTTAAGGGTACAGAAATCGGCTTTTTATGACTTGTAGCATAAGCCCAGATAATTGAAACTTTAAGATTTTCAGTCTGCTTTTTCTTTTCTTTAATTGTCATTAAATCTGCAATACCCTGCATTGGATGATACAGATCACACTGCAAGTTCATTACCGGAACTTTTGCATGGTTGGCCAGGGAGCGCAGATACTTATTTCCAATCTCCCAGACACAGTTGCGGCAGGCAATTGCATGTCCATAACTACCTAAAATAATACCTGTATCTTTTGCTACCTCACCGTGAGATACCTGCATAGTGCTGGTATCTAAAAAGTTAGCATGACCACCTAACTGAGCCAGCCCTGCTTCCATTGAATTTCTGGTTCTGGTTGACTGCTCAAAGAACATTAAAAATGCTGTTTTATCTCTCAAATATGGAGTTGGCTCTCCCATAGCAAATTTTCTCTTTAAGTCAAATGAAACATCCAGTAATGTATCAATCTCATCTTTAGTCCATTCCTGCAGTGTAATAAAGTCTCTTCCTTTTAATTGAGTTTCCATTTAAAAATTCCTCCTTTGATATTTTAGGTACCAGGTACAAAAAAGCCTTTTTGTACCTGGTACTAGTGAATTTATTCTTAAGCCAGTAAGTTCTCTGTTTTCTCCGGCATTTGATCGGCATACTTTTCTACAAATAATTTTGGAATTACCGCATAAATTGCTGCTGCCTTAACAAGTTCTGATTTCCATGTTTTTTCGTTTGGTGCATGAGCCTGATCTTCGTGGCCTGGTCCAAAACCGATACAGGGAATCCCATGGCGCCCCATAATAGAAACTCCATTGGTCGAAAAAGTCCACTTATCAACCAGAGGTTCTTCTTTAAATAATTCCTGATAGGCCTCAACAGTTGTCTGGCAGACAGGATGCTCCTCTTCGATCAGCCAGGTTGGAAAATAGGCTTCAATTGGATATTGAAAACCGGTATAAGATGGTCTCTCATACTGGTACATCTCAACCTCTGCTTCTGCCTCCTTAACTGCAGGTAAGTTTTTAACCTGCTGAACTGCAAACTGCCAGCTCTCTCCTGCGGTCAATCGACGGTCAATAGAAATACTGCAGCCATCAGCTACTGCACAGCGGGAGGGTGAACTAAAAAAAACCTCAGAAACTGTCAGGCTGCCCTTACCCAGAAACTCATGTGGAGTTAAATTGGGATGCAGAGCCTTGAGTTCATTGATAATCGGAGCCATCTTATAAATTGCATTTTCTCCTCTTTCGGGAGCAGAACCATGACAGCTGACACCATGAGTGCTGACCTT
>JASMSZ010000150.1:0-2968 GCA_041694515.1 Halanaerobium sp. | reverse complement strand
TGTGGCCGATCAGCCACACCTTTATTTCAAAAGCTAATTATAAAAAAGAATACTGGCAGTATTATAAAAAGGTAAACAAAAAATATGCTGACAGCGTTAAGGAAGAGCTTCAGGAAGATGACTTAGTCTGGATTCATGATTATCATCTGTCCTTACTGCCTGGTTTACTGGCAGACAGTGATGCTAAAACCTCACTTTTCTGGCATATACCCTGGCCTGCCTGGGAGGCTTTTAGAACTATTCCCTGGCGGGAGGAAATTCTAGAAGGAATGCTGGCAGCTGACTTTCTGGCTTTTCATACTGATTCTTTTGTTTACAACTTTATCGATTGTGCAAAAAAAATAGGGGCAGAGGTTGATTTTTCTACCAGAGAAATCAACTATCAGGGTTCAAAAACTAGTGTAGAAAGTATTCCTCTGGGTATAGATTATCAGGGTTTCCATCAGCTTGCAGAGGATGAAGAATATCTTGAAAAGGCAAGAAGTATTAAAGAGGAATATTCCACAGAAAAGCTTGTTTTTGCAGTTGACAGACTGGATTATACTAAAGGAATTGAAGAAAGATTGGACGGTATCGATAGATTTTTTGAAAAATATCCAGAATATCAGTGTAAGGTAACTTTTGTTCAGCGGGTTGCTCCCAGCAGAACTGGAATTGAAGAATATCAGCAGATGAAAGAAAGAATAGAGAAAAAAGTTGCAGAAATCAATGGTAAATATCAGAAGGATCGCTGGCAGCCGGTTAAATATTTTTATGGATCAGTTCCTCAGGAACAGCTGCTGCCGTATTATAAAGTAGCTGATTTAGCATTAATTACTGCTTCAATTGATGGAATGAACCTGGTAGCTAAAGAATATCTTGCAGTTCAGGATTCTGGAGTGCTTCTGCTGTCAGAGTTTGCTGGAGCAGCTGAATATCTTGATAGCGCAATAAAAGTAAATCCTTATGATGTTGAAGCTGTTGCTGATAGTATTTATCAGGGTCTTGAGATGCCTGAATCCGAGAAAAGAGAACGACTAGAAAAAGCTCAGGCTGATCTTAAAGAGTATGATATTAACTGGTGGCGGGATACTTTCTTAGAAAAGTGGGTTGATTGTTATGAATAATAAATACGTTCTTGATGAGCAGAACTTGAATAAAATAAAAAGTAGTTTAGCCAGGGTAGAAAACATATTACTTTTTCTTGATTATGATGGAACCCTGGCTCCTTTTAAAGTTGATCCACTTTCTGCCTTTGCTTTACCAGAGATAGAGAGCAGTATAAAAAAATTGGAAAAAAGTCAGAAGTATCATTTAAGTCTGGTTTCCGGGAGGCAGTTAAGTGAGTTAAAAAAGATGATCGACTTAAATTGCTGTCATTATGCGGGAAGTCATGGTTTAGAAATAGAGATGTCTTTTACAGAGGGAGTAATTTATCCTCATCAGAATAAAGAGTTTGATGTTTTAAGCAGGAAAAATTATCAAAAAAGCAGAGAAAAATATTTAAAAACCGATGGAGTTCGAGTGGAAGATAAGGGCTTTGGATTAGCACTGCATTTTGATTCTGAAAATGAGCAGGCAGAAGAGGAAAAAGAGCTCCAGGCCTTATTCGAAAATAGCGCTTATCAGGTCCTTTCCGGCAGAAAATTGGTTGAAATCAGGCCAGAAGGCTGGGATAAAGGAAAAGCTGTCAATTATATTAGTGATCAAATCAAAAAAAATCTAGATATAGACAATATTTTGAGGATTTATATTGGTGATGACCGGACAGATGAAGATGCTTTTGAGGTCATAAAAGATGGAATTACTATTTATGTTCAGAATGAAGATGACTTAAATACAACGGCAGAGTATTATCTTAAAAATCCAGAAGATACAGCTGAATTATTAAAAGAAATTGCAGGAGATCTTTAAATCCCCTGCAATTTTTTATGCTTTTCCAGGTGATTTTATAGCTGATGAAATTCCGGTTTCAGATTACTAAAAGTTGTGAGTTTATTAAACCCAATTTCTTTAAGTCGGGAAATTGTATAATCAAATTTTTGAGTTATGTCTTCTGTATTGTGGCTGTCAGAGCCGATAGTTAGGATTTGCCCTCCCAGTTGATGGTATAATTTTAAAATTTCAAAGCTGGGGAGTGGGTTTTTTCCATCAATGCGATAGCCGGAAGTATTAACCTCTAAACCCCGATCATTTTTGATAATTACTTTTAAAATTCTTTTAATCAAATCAGCAGCCTTTTTGCTTTCCATTAAATCCGGTTGGTTTTCAAAATCTCCATAGCGTCGGATAATGTCCAGATGACCAATTACACTGTAGTTATCATAATTCTGGACTACTTCAAGCACAGATTTAAGATACTGAATATAGGCTTCCCACTGGCTGTAGCCTGCAAAAAAATCACCATTATATAAATCAGCATTTTCCGCAGTATGAAACGAACCGATTACAAAATCAAAATCATTAGAGATATAATTCCTGCATTCTTCATATATATGTGGCTGCAGACCTATTTCTATTCCTTTTTTAATTTTAATCTGATCTTTATATTTTTCTTGAAATTTTTCTATTTCTTTTAAATATTTTTCTTTATCTATTAAAAATTCAATTGTATCATCCTGATAATCAATATCATGGTGATCAGTAATTGCTATTTCATCCAGGCCTAGTTCAATGGCCGCCTGACAGAGTTCATCCATCGTCATTTCAGAGTCAGCAGAAAAGTGTGAGTGCAGATGATAATCAAATAACATATTTTTCCTCCCTGGTATTGTATATAATTCAAAAAATCTATTTTAAGTTTGAAATAAATATATTTGTTCTTATCATAGCACAACTGTCGGGAAAAATAAATTAAATTTCAAAGTGTCTAATGCTTTCAAGTAATTTTCTGGACATGGCAGCTAAACTGCGGGTGGATTCTGTTATTTCATGGGTGGCAGAGCTCTGTTCCTGGCTGCTGGCTGCGATTTCTTCAGCAGAACTGGCT
>JASMSZ010000149.1:0-11201 GCA_041694515.1 Halanaerobium sp. | reverse complement strand
GCCAATCCCATGTTATACGATGGAGCTGGTTTGCTCTTTTGATAAATTTTAGAAATCTTTATAAATAAAAAAAGGGGTTTATCTCCCCTTTTCCAGTATTCTTTTATATGCACTTATATAAACAATTTGATCTTCTCTTTTACCAACAGACCAAACCATAACTTCTTTTTCGTTCATTATTTGATAAACAACTCTATATTTTTTCCGATAAAAGTAGATTTTTAAACAACCTGATAGATCAATTCCACTTTTATTTCCAAGTGGTTTTCCTAATTCAGGTGATCTTTTAATTTTATTAAGTGTACTTTTAAGTCTCGGTTTAACACTTCCATCTAAATTATCAATATCATTTTTAACTTCAGGATGAAATTTAAGCTTCATCAACTTAAGCCCCCTAAAAACTATTCTTTATCTAATAAATCTATTATCTCTTTTTCGCTTACTGCATCTTTAAGATCAAAGTTTTCTTTTCTTTTGGCTATAATCTCTTCAATATGGGCATCCTCTAGTTGGTCTTCCAGAAATTCTATTTTTTCTAGTAACATTTCATATTCTTCAATATCCATCATAATACCTTCAATATCATTATTTCTGGTAATAAAAAGCGGGGACTCTTTTGTTTTATCTAACATTTTACTAAAATTACGAACAATTTCAGAAGATGAGACCATATGATCTCTATCAATTCTTAAAGTAACCATTATCTGCACCTCCATAAATTAAAATATTTCATAAATGATTATCTTAATTAAATTATACATTAAATTTTATGTAAAATCAATTGCAATATTTTTAGTTTTAATTTATAGAAGTATTTTAGCTTAGAATTTAATTATTATTTTAAAAGACTTTTTCAAACCAGCTCTTTCGTATAACGTCCCTGGGATTTCCGACGTGCCTGTGCCTTTAGGCCTGGCGGAAAGCTTGCCTTCCAGATATCTTGCTACTTATAATTGCAAGCTTTGTGACAGAAGGCATGTCCCGAAGGGTAGGCTTGCCCTTTAGCCTAACGGCAATCCCATGTTATATGCTGTAACAGCAGTTAGTTACGAAAAAATTTTCTCTAATTACAACTTCATTTTGATGCTTATACCTTAGAAAAGACTTCTATATGGTTTCCTTCAGGATCTTCGAACTCAAAAACTAAATTATCAAGATTTTCGTTAAAGAAAAAATGATCTTTAAATTACGGTCTTCTATCTTTTCTTTTGTTTTCTCAGCATCATCAACTTCAAAACTTAATAAACTGTTATCTCCATACTTTACTTCTTCATTCTCATTATTATGATCAAACAGGAAAAGGCGGAATCCACTAACATCAAAGAGATATAAACTCTCACCTTTCTTAGTTGCTGATCTTTCTAAAAACCATTCATAAAAATTTATTGCTCTATCAATATTTTCTACAGCTATGTAAGCAGATTGTAATTTGGGTTTCATAAGTTTTTATCCTTCCTGCTAGAGATACTCTTTACTTGCAATACAGGCTGTTATTGCATATAACTCGCTTATTTGCGAATGAAATTTCATAAAGACTAGCAATATAAAATCTTCATGACTGTAGTTTCATAAAGATCATTATTAAATAAACACCCTGGAATTTAGAAATTTCCTTGATCTTAAGCCAGCCATCTTACCAAATTTGCATTAAACAAATTGAAATTCTCACTCTCAAATTCTCTAATGTAAGGTACCTGCAGCAATCTAAATTTAATCACTTCAATCATTTATATCTTTTTTTCCACTCACTTCTCATTATATAATATTTTTATTATCAACTAAATAATCTGTAGCTAGCTTACCAAAAAGATGATCAATTTCATGTTGGAATAATTCTGATAAATCATCATTAAATTCCTTAACTACTTCTTTCCCATTTTCACTTTGATATTTTACTTTTATTTTTTTATGCCGCTTAATATTAACAAAAAAGGCAACATCAAAACTAAAGCAGCTATCCCAGACATCAAACATCTCTTCGCTTTTCCAGATAATTTTTGGATTAACCATAATTAATCTCTCCTAACATAAATAACTTAATTTATATATTCAACAAACATTAGTCTTATCCTTCAAATTTTACCAATATTAATAAATTACTGGATTCTGTTTACATTAATAATGTAAATAAAAATAATTTTCTGAATTATAAGCATAAAATAAAATCACAGCTGTACAATTAATATCACAATCAATTAACTGACTTAGCTGAGATCTTATTCTTATATTAAACTGATTAAACTCTAATTAATTAAAATTTATAAATTCTCTTTTTCATGCTGCAGCAGCCATTTTTTGCGCCAGACTCCTGAACCATAGCCGCCCAGATCACCATTACTTGCTGTCACCCTGTGGCAGGGAATAATTATTGGAAACCTATTTTTATTATTTGCATTTCCAACTGCTCTATAGGCTTTATTATTGCCGATTGCTTCTGCAACTTCCTTATAAGAAAAGGTATTACCATAAGGGATTTCTAATAATTGTTTCCAGACACTTTCCTGAAACTCTGTGCCTTCAATTTTCAGCGGCAGCTCAAATACTTTTCGCTCTCCTTTAAAGTATTGATCCAGTTGTTTTTTTGCAGTCAATAGAACTGGATTGGCAGCTTCCTGATAACGCTTCTTTTCTTTAAAATCTAGGCTAACTATTTTACCATTATCAGCCTGAATTTCAACTAAACCAACTGGAGAATCATAATATGCAAATTTATTCCTCATCTTCCTTAGCTCCTTAGTTCATCGACTAAAAACTAATTATTTTTAAAAGACTCTTCAATATCTTCTTTTTTGGTGGCTATAGAATCAGCCAGGTGCAGCAGTCTTACATCAGAATATAGTTCTTCTGCTTTAGACCTCTTACGTTCATCAAAAGGGCCATAAGGTCCCATATGATAGGTAATCGCAAGCACATCTCTCTCTTCCAGTTCAATAAACTTGGCTGCCTCCAGAATCGAGCGCATCGAATGATTTAGAGGTAAATTGTGTTCATTATAGTTCCAGTCACTCTGCACATCCGGAGGAGCTATATTTCTGCCGTCTTTAAACCACTTAATTAGATCACTGGCATATTCTTTAGAAATAATAAATTCCTTATCTTCTACATATTTATCCAGACCGTAAGTGTTGTAAAGATCCATATTATCTCTGACCAGACTTCTCAAAAAGTTGTTCTGACCTGGAGTTATAGTGTGCTGCATCTCTGAGGTATAGGCAAAACATTTTTCCAGATCATGAAGTGAAGCCTGGATAATAATATTTTCCCGGGGAATACCTGCATTAATTTCCTCATTAAGCTTTAAATATTCTCTTTTAACATTTTCTGTGTGTTCTAACAAACCACCGGTAACATTTAAATGATGTCTGATACTGGCCGGTTTTTTATAAAAATCAATCTCCTCTAAATATATTAACAGTTCTTCAATGCCTTTTTTACCTGTCTTTTTTAAATCACTAATAAACTTATCCTTCATTTTTGCACCTTCCTGTATCTAAAAATTTAATTATTTATTTCTTTTTCTTATCTATCAAATTTTAACATTTCAGCTGTAATAAAACAAGCAATTCAACAAAGAATCTATAGTTACACTGCGAAAAGACTTATTAAACATGTTTTAACTTTTAAAATTACTATCATAACAGCATTTAAGACTTAGAAATTTAATAAATTTGAACTTTTCACAGTGCAACCATCTATTATAAACTAATAGAAAACAAAAAACCACTTCTACAATTAGTAACTGCAAAAGTGGTAAAAAATAAACCCTCGTGAGAGGGCTTTTAGATTCCTCTCATCTATCATTTCTTCGAAATGCAGGATTTAGCACCTTACCTTATCGGTAGGTTGCCGGGTTTCAAAGGGCCAGTCCCTCCACCACTCTTGATGAATTATTAAATTTTAATTGAATTATTTTTTTACTATTATTTAGTTATATAGTATATCACTTATTTTTTCGTCAAATTTTTAAAGCATAATTATAGAATTTATAATATTTATACATTCTCTATAATCCGGTTCAATCTTGACTTTATTTCTTTAGCTATCTCATTAACTTTTTTGTTTTTTGACATTCCAAGTGCTTTTTCAGGATCAACTGCTGCTACTTTAACTTCCTGAGCCTCAGTTTCATAAACTATCACATTACAGGGAAGTAAAAGACCGAGCTCAGGTTCTTCTGCTATTCCTTCAAAGGCAAAGTCAGGATTACAGGCCTCAAGTATAATATAATTATTCATCTCTTTATCCAGCTTTTCTTTAAATATTTTTTTCATATCCAGTTCAGTTAGAACCCCAAATCCTTCCTTTTTTAGTTCTTCTTTTGCCTTTTTAATTGTTTCCTGATAAGAAAGTTTAACTGTTTTTTTAATTCCATATTCACTCATAATTTTCCCCCTTTAAATTTTGTAATATCATTTTCCTTAGAGCTAATTGTTTAAATTATCCAGAATTTCTCTTAATTCTTCTTTTGAAATTTCACCTTTTGCATAACGCTGCTTTGCTATTTCTTCAGCACTTTTCTCATTCTGTTGATGTTCAATTATTTTACCATCATCAAATCGGCTTTGATCTTTATAACCCGGGCCGCCCGGTCTGTAATCATCCTGTCTTCGATCATCATGTCTGTGATGATTATTCCTATTATATTCTTTAAAAAAGTAATAAACAACTCCAATAATTATTATCCAGAAAATAAACGAAAATCCTCCACCCATCATTCCAGGGCCAAAACCCATCATAATTATTCCCCCTATTTTAAAAGTCTAATATACTAATACCAATTATTTAACCAGTCTCTCATCATAAAGATTTCTTCGCGCTGACTGTCTCTGATGCTTCTGGCAAGCAGATATACTTCTCGATGTTCATCTAAATTACGCATTATTAACTGCTGTGACATCATTACTGCCCCCATATGATGAAAAATCATATCTTCTAAAAAAGCAAAATCCAGTTCTTCTCCAGCTAAACCTTCGTAATTCCCCATCATTGGCTGATACTGATAATTATTGCTTCTATCTGGATACCACTCAGCCAGATATTTTTTCATCTCTTCAATTTCCTGAGTCTGGACTTCTATAATATCTTCAGCAAATTTTCTCATTCTATCTCTATTGGTATTTTCTCTTAAAATTTCTGCATTAGAAACTGCTTCCTCATGGTGCGGTATCATTTTAACTAAAAATTCATATTCACTGTCAACTGATTCCATCATTCCTGGACCCATCATTCCTGGACCAGGTTGAGCAAAAGTTAAATTGGCTCCTGCAGCAATAATTGCTAAGATAATTAAAGTAGTAATTAAATATTTTTTCATTAGTTTGGCCTCCTTTGAAACTTAAATTCATCCCCTACATATACCCCTGTTAGGTATCTTAAGCATAGTATAACACTCAGGATTGTTCCTGTCAATAATAATATCGTAATTGTTAGATATTAAACAATTAATATCCCTTCACCTTTAATCTAAGTTTATTATAGAATATAAATATGAAGAGAATATGAATTTTTAAAAAAATAAATATTCTTTCAAAAAAAGAGCAGCTGCAGATGCAGCCGCTCTTTAGAAATTAATTATTGAGTTTATCTTAATTTAAAGTTTAACAAGAATTCTTCCTTTAGAATTTCCAGCCAGCATTTTTTCAATCTGCTTATCTAAGGCTTCTAAAGCAATTTCTTTTGAAAATTTATCAATTTGATCAAGCTTCCAGTCAGAAGCTATTTTTTGCCAGACTTCTTCCCTCAAATTTCTCTTACACTGAACAGAATCTATACCGATAAGGCTGACTCCTCTTAAGATAAAGGGATAAACATTCAGATCTAATTTTGCAGAGGCTACATTCCCACAGCAGGTTACAGCTCCATCATAGCTGGTTGATTTAATAGCAGTAGACAGCATATTTCCACCTACAGTATCAATAACTCCATCCCATTTTTCTTTTAAGAGCATTCTTCCAGAATCATCATCAAGCTCTTTGCGATCTATTATATTTTTTACTCCTAAATTATTAAAATAAGCTTCTGCTTCAGTTTTACCGGTAGCTGCAGTAACTTCATAACCTATTTTCGATAAAATAGCAGAGGCAAAGCTGCCAACTCCTCCCGAAGCACCGGTAACTAAAATATTACCTTTATCAATATCTGCCTCTCTGAGTTTATAAACCGAAAGAGCAGCTGTAAAACCAGCTGTACCATAAATCATACTTTCTCTTAACGATAAATTCTCCGGTAATTTCACTGGCCATTCTGCAGGTATTCGAATATATTCTTCTAATCCACCATCAGTATTCATTCCTAAATCATAACCGGTGACTATAACCTCATCACCTCTGCTATAAGTTCCACTCTGATCTTCCACAACTATGCCCGCTGCATCAATACCTGGAGTATGGGGATATTCTCTGGTAACCCCTTTATTCCCATTTGCAGAAAGAGCATCCTTATAATTTAAAGAAGAATATTTAACATTGATTATCAGATCACCTTCGGGTAAATCACTAATTTCTTTTTCTATAATTTTTCTTTTGAATTCACCTTCAATTTCGCTGACTTCGAGTGCTTTAAATTTCATATTTTCCATATTAATTATCACTTCCTTTAGCTTAATCTTAACATATACTCTGCTAAAATTAAATACTTAAAGCTGACCGATAAATAGCTGGACCGTAAAGGAAACTATTATTACCAGTGATGAAATTATAAAATCGTATAATAATTAATAATTTTATCTGCTATACTTTTCTGCCAGTTGATCACTTAAAGCAAGCAGTTTGTCTTTTTGCTGCAGTCCCTCTATAAATCTTCCAGGGATTTTAGAAAATCCAACCTGAGCTCCAATCAAAGCACCTGTCAGCATAGTTCTTACCTGATTCTGACCTCCACCATTTAAAGCGTGCAGGACTCCAGCTTCAAAATCATCCTTAAATCTTGCAGATAAATAATAAACAGCCGGCAGCATATGATAAATAGCACAGGGCATACCATAAACTATAGAGGCTTTCCAGGCTGGTTCAATTACTATCTCTTCATCCTGAGCAGCTCGAGCCATGTAAGACGGAGAAAGCAAAGCATCTGGAGAGGCAAACATTCCCTCACCATAAAGATCTGACTCTTTAACCACATTATTTTTGGAAGGTGGATTTAAATCATCAGAAGTTATTTTATGAAAAGGCAATTTACCCTGGTCAACAGCCTGCATTAACCTGTTAGAAATTTCTGGATCAAGGCTCTCACCCTGAACTAAAAGTGCAAGAACTGAACTGTAGGCAACTGTTAAAGAACCAATTAAATTATCAGATTGAATCAGAGCAGTATTTGCCGTAATATTTAAACTTAATGACTCAAGATCATCAGCATAGAAAATAGCCTGAGCAATATTCCTCACGCATTTTTTCTAAATCATAATACCAGTGGGGTCCAACACCTAGAGCCTCTCCGATAAACGCACCCATCAAAGCACCTTTTGCTCTTTCTTTTTTATTAAGCTTCATGATTTACCCCCTCATGTTATATTTACCAGGTGAAATCTAATTATCAATTTTATTATCCTCAATAAGTTTTGATTTTAAATCAAATAATTTATCTGATAAATCTACCTTCATAATATGCGGATTTGTTAATCTCTGATATTCTTCTCCCAGACTCTCTTTTTCTTGATCTACATACTCTTTAATTTCCGCTACTGATGGTGAATCATAGACCAGTTTTCCATTTTTAAAAATTGGCTTCATCATTTCTCTAAGTCGATAATCACCTTTTTTTAGAGTGGTGGTTTTCCAGGTATCTCTGGCGTCAAAAAGAGTTAAGTCCTGATTTTCACTAATCTCTTCCTGGTGCAGACTAATTAAATCAGCTCTAATTTCTCCAGAATCTTTATCATAAATTCTTATTAATTTTTTATTACCGGGATTAGTCATCTTTTTAATATTATCAGAAAGCTTTATTTTAGGTAGTCCGTTATATTCACTCATCTTATATACTGCACCAAAAGCCGGACAATTATAGGAGGTAATAAGTTTAGTACCTACACCATAGAGATCAATCTGCGCCCCCTGTAAATTTAGAGAGGTAATAATATCTTCATCAAGATTATTCGAAGCAACTATAACAGCATCTTCCAAGCCTGCCTGATCAAGCAGCTTTCTGGCTTCTTTAGAAAGATAGGCTAAATCTCCGCTGTCAAGTCTAATTCCAAAAAGATCTGACTCGATTCCTTTATCTTTCATTCCCTTAAAAACTTTAATAGCATTAGGAATACCTGATTTTAAAGTATCATAAGTATCTACTAAGAGTATAGCACTATTGGGAAAGTTATCAGCATAGGTCTGAAAAGCTTCTAATTCACTTTCAAAACTCATTACCCAGCTGTGAGCATGAGTACCACTTACTTTAACTCCAAATTTCTTCCCGGTTAAAACATTGGAAGTACCGGCACATCCCCCTATTACTGCAGCTCGCGCACCATAGATACCAGCATCTGGACCGTGAGCCCGACGCAGACCAAATTCTAAGACATCTTTACCCTGAGCTGCCTCAGTAATTCTGGCTGCTTTAGTGGCAATTAATGCCTGATGGTTAATAAAATTCAAAAGTGGGGTTTCTAATAATTGAGCCTGTAAAATTGGGGCTTCTATTTTAAGCAGTGGTTCATTCGGAAAAACAACACTACCTTCAGGAACCGAATAAATATCACCTGTAAATTCAAAATCTCTCAAATAATCTAAAAAAGCTTCATTAAATCCCTGACTTCTTAAATATTCAATATCATCTTCCTTAAACTCTAAATTCTGAACAAACTCAATAAATTGTTCTAAACCGGCATAAACAGCATACCCATTATTACAGGGATTTTCTCGATAAAAAAGATCAAAAACTGCCTTTTCAGTTTTACCTTTCTGACAGTAACCCTGAGCCATAGTTAATTGATAAAAATCAGTTAAAAGACTTAAATCTCTCATTCTAATAAACACCAACCTTATTTTATATTTTATGTATTGTTATTTATAAAAATTTTAACATTTCAGATTTATTAAAACAAGTAATTTTTCACAATGTATTTCTAAACTTTTTTTATGGATAGATTTGCGACAAAGAAGATTACCCATATATTCAATTTGCTTTTTAAATACTCAAACTCCGCATATCAATTATTTTTTTACAAATGCGAAGTTTGAGTAGTGACATTTAAATCGGATTAATTTTTAACTTATTATCGTACTTCCATCTCACCTGTGACTTCACTATCTTCAGTAATCTCTGCAGATTCCTGATATTCTTGACTGGCAAAATAAATATTTCCTTCAACGGTTGCATCATAAAGTGTAAATCCATTAGCCTCTACAATCACATCTCCTTCAAAAACACCGCCCTGAAATCTTGTATTAGGGCTACTTATAGTTATCTGAGGAGCTGTAATTGTATATCTATCAGTTACATTACGTTCATCATCCTGAGCATAAGCTGCTATTTTACGATAAACATCATTTTCCGAGTCACCACCATTATAGAAAGTTCCCTCAACAACAAGTTCCTCTTCAAAAGTCAAATCATTTAAAGTAGCGATTATCCAGGTTCCATCCTCACTAATAGCCTGTCTGAACTCCTCTTCTTCACTTACTATTGAAGCAGTTGTAACCGTATCAGCCGCTTCTTCCTGATTTTGATCTGCTCCATTACCTCCACCACATGCTGCCAGTAAAAAAAGTCCCAGAACAATAACTGCTGCTAAACCTAATTTTCTTTTCATTTTACTTTTTCCTCCTTTTTTACTCAAAGATAATTATCGCTTGCCAAAATTTGAAAATATCACTTCATCTTAAGCTTAGTAAAATATACTGTTTTCGTAAGTTAAATTAAATACATCTATATCATTTATCTTTAATCCGAACTTTAAATATCAAAATATTTAGTAAAAATAAATACAATCTTTTAAAACGAATTTTTTATTTTAACTCAAATACTCGTTAGCTCTCAGAGCCGCTTTTGCTCCCTCTGCAGCTGAAATTACAATCTGTTTATCTTTGATATCTGTTACATCTCCGGCAGCAAAAATCCCTTCTATACTTGTCTGATTATTTTTGTCAATAATAATCTCGTTCTTCTGATTTATCTGCAGTCGATCACAAACAAAACCTGTATTTGGTATTAAACCAATTTCAATAAAAATTGCTTTGACAGCAAGATCGAGTTCTTTACCTGTATTTATATTTTTAATTTTAACAGATTCCACCTCGTGATCACCACTTATTTTAGTAGTCTCATATGATTTGCAGATCTCTATTTTATCTGAGTTATTTACCTTATCCTGCAGACTTTTATCTCCAGATAGCTGCTCTCCTCTAATGATTAAATAGACTTTAGTTGCAATTTTGGCCATATCAAGAGCTGATTCCAGGCCAGAATTGCCGCCGCCAACAACAGCAACCGGCTGATTTTCATACAAAAAGCCGTCACAGGTAGCACAGTAACTTACTCCCTTATCTTTTAGCTGATGCTCTCCCGGGACTCCAAGATGTCTTTTTTTGGTTCCGGCTGCAATAATAACAGCTTTAGTTTCGATTTCTTTTTCACTTTTGGTAATTAGAGTATGTCCTTTTTCTTCGTGTTTGATATCCAGTATTTCTTCTCCAAAGAGAGTAGCAATATTATAATTCCGAAGGTGAGTTAAAAAGTCCTGCACCAGATCCGGTCCGGTAGTTCCATATTCAGGCAGATAGTTATCGATGGTATCAGTTTCTAAAACCTGACCTCCGATATCTCTGGCTGCCAGAAGAACCTTTAAACCTTATCGAGCTGCATAAACCGCCGCAGTCATACCGGCCGGTCCGGCTCCAATCACTGCCACATCCCAGTCTTTTTCGCTGCAGTTTGGCCTTTCAAATTCAATCATCTCATCCAGCTGACCAGTGCTTACCTTCTCAATCAAACTATCATAACCACCAATTTTTTGGCCATTGATAAATATTTGTGGAATAGTTTCTTTACCACTACGTTCTATCATTTCCTGCTGGAGTTCCTTATTATCAGTTATGTCATAATCAGTAAATTCGAGCCCCAGACTTTTCAGCATTGACTTTGCACGTCTACAGTAAGGACACCATTCTTTTGTATAAATTTCAATCTCTGGGTTTTTCATCATATCAAATCCTTTCTTTAATTAATTTCAGGATTAATAATATCTTTAATAGTTGTCTGTTCAAGTTCAG
>JASMSZ010000148.1:0-3086 GCA_041694515.1 Halanaerobium sp. | reverse complement strand
CCCAGAAGATAGCCTTTGCTGCTTAAATGATGAATATAAGTACCTACAGCCGATTCTGAAATAGCAAGCTGATCTGCTATTTCTTCTCTGCTGACTGTGGCATCTTTTTTAATTAGCTCCAGAACTTCTTTTTCCCTTTCAGTTAACTTTTCTATTGTCAGCACCTCCGTATCTAAATTATTATTTATGTATTTAAATTATAATTTAGATACAGTATAACATCTCCCTTTCTTTTTGTAAAGTTTCTTGAAAAAATTTTATTTTAAATTAAAATAAAATATAAAATTAAAAGCTCCAGCAGCAGAAAATTTCAATTTCTGAGCTGGAGCTTTTAGTATAACTAACTATGGATATTCAGGCTATTATTAGTCATAGTATTCTTTTTAATTTTTAGATTTAAATTTTTTCTTCACAATATTAATTATATAGCTTTTAAAACAGCCAGATTTTAGTTGCTGAAGGATATATTATCAATATACATTCTTCCGGCAAAATCACTATTTTGATCTGCTACCACTAATATTATATCCCTGAGCAGAGTATCTTCTGCTATCTTTTTATTATCAGCAATTTTATTTAAGTCAAAGCGAACCTGATAATGATAAAGACCATTTTCAGTTTGGTCAGCTGCTTCTAAAGAAGTCAGCGGAATTTGATAGCTTTCAGCCGCCTGAGCCCAGTAACCCATGGATGGAGGAGCAAAGGCTAAATTAATGGCTAAACTACCCTCGCTGGCCCTGACCGGCTTCAGATAGAAATCAAAACTTAGATACTGGTTATCTTCTCTGCTGGTTTCAATACCGGGAAGAATTAAGCGGGGAGCAGAAGCCCAGCCATCTTCGGGTTTTACCTCCGGATAGGCAGTTTCCCAGCTTAAAGCAGGAGAACTATCAGCTTTTTTGATGGTTAAAGCACCTTTAACCCCAGAACTTTCATCCCACTGCCATCCCTGTCGGGTTCCAGCATTGAAATCAGAGGGAAGAGCTGCCTCTCCTAAAGGAGCATGGTTTACAGTCTCTTTTTCTTCTTTTCTTTTTCCAACAACTGTTATATTATCCAGATACACCGTATCAGCACTGCCGGTACCAATAAAGAAGATAATATTATTTAGAGTACTACCCTTATCGGATTCAGCTATTGCTTTAAGGTTGGGCGCAGCTTCAGTATCAATGGCAAGCTCAGCTTTGAATATACCATTTACCCTTTTAAAATCAGCCGGCCTGACCTTAACAGCACTTTTAGGGTTTGTCCAGCCATGTTCTGCACTCTGAGGAACAGCAGCCACTGATATTTCAGATTTTTTGTCTACCAGAATCTCCATAGTAATTTTTTCGGCACCTGAAATATCAACTCTTTTACTGCTTCTGTCCGCAGAAATTCTTAAATTAGCCCAGAAATTAGTATCTGAAAGGTCATTACTTTTAGCCAATCCTGAAATTTTAAGGCTGCTCTCTTCATTAGTTAATTGAGCATTTTTAATTGGACTGTCAGCATTCACCACAAAGCCCTGAGTTGAGCCATCATCAAAATCCCAGATTACACTGGAATATTCCTGAGCGGGATTTCTATCTATTGGATTATATTTCACTCCTTTAATTCTGGATCTAACATATTCTCCCGACAGACTTAACTCTGCGGCTTCCCATTTCTGATCTGAGCCGGGATCAAGTTTTGCAGCCTGATGTTCATTCATTATAAAGGGTCTAAAGGCTCCAGAAACCTCATTTTTATTTGTTAAAGACCAGTTTACCCAGCTGATATTCTTTTTATTTAAAAAGTTAAGCCATTTATCTGCTGCTTTTAAATAAGGACCACCATTACCATCTGCCTCACTTGTTCCCCACTCTGAAACAAAGACAGCTGCATTGTTTTCTAAGGCGTTAATAATATTTCTCATTACATAGGCGTCCGGATCAGGCTCATGAGTTCCAGAATAAAAGTGAGCGGTGTAGGCAGTATTCCCATCATCTATAGGATCGGATGCCGCTAAATCAGGGCGCTGGCTCCAGTTGGGACTGCCCACAATTACCAGATTTTGATTACCATTTTTGCGCAGCATCTCAATAATTGGCTCCGCGTAATTTTTAACTGTCTTCCATCCTTCTTTATTGTTTGGAACTCCACCATTTTCTATTCCACCATCATTACTATTCGGTTCATTTGCCAGTTCATAAATCAAATGAAGATTATTAGGATATCTCTCTGAAATTTCTCTAAAGAATTCCTCTGCCCCATTGTACACATCAGCCATCGGATTGCCCGGAGAATGTACATGCCAGTCAACAATAACATACATATCATTTGCTATTGCCAGATCTATGCCTTTAATAACCCTCTTTTTTATAACTTCGGGACTGCTAGCATAACCATCCTCGCCCACATACATTGCCAGGCGAATTACATTGGCACCCCAGTTACGGGATAAAGCCTTAAAAGCATTATCATTTAATATTTCCGGGTACCACTGCAGACCATGAGTGCTCATCCCCCTCAGCTGGATGGGATTTCCATCCTGATCACCAATTGTTTTCATACCCTGATAATCTATTATCTTTAAAGTACCAGCAACCGAAGGCTTTACAGCCGGTTCAACAATTAAATTTTCAGCCTTTGCTTCTCCTACAGTCAGTGATGAAAAAAATACAACAGTCAGCAGCAACAGTGTCAAAAAAGTTTTCATTAAAATTTTCCTCCTTTTAGTATTTATTAGCCATTATCTAAAGAAAATTACAGCTCTCTTTTTTAGAATTAATAATATTACAAAAAATTAAATTTATTAAGAAATCGGTTTCGTAGTTATAATAATATTTCGCTAATTATATCTAAAATCCTGCATTAATTTATAAATATTTCTAATTAAAATATTTATTTTTTAAAAAAATACAAAAAACCGCCCACAAGGGGCGGTGATTAAGTACTTAAATTTTATTTTTGCAATTTACTCTACAACTTCAATTGATTTGGAACCTTCCCAGTGACCATGTAAATTACAGAATGCATATACATTTAAATCACAGGACTCCTCTAACTTAAGTGTTAAAGTAGCTTCCGCTTTCATATCGGGTGTAAAATCTACTCTTGCCAGG
>JASMSZ010000147.1:0-2122 GCA_041694515.1 Halanaerobium sp. | reverse complement strand
GCCTTCCGATCTCAGTCTTTATCTTAACTGGATTTATTAATGATATACCTTATGAACTGGAAGAAGCGGCAATAATAGATGGAGCCAGCAGATTTAGAATTTTTAGAGATATAATTTTACCTTTAGTTAAACCAGCAATTGCTACTGTTTCCATTTATAACCTAACTTTACTCTGGAATCAATTTGCTTATGCTCTTGTTTTAACTTCAAGTCCCAGCAAAAGGATTTTGACACTTGGCTTATTTGAGTTTCAGGGACAGCACGGCATAAATATACCTCTAACTTTAACTGCTCTATTCTTATCAGTTTTACCTTTGATTATACTTTATGTCTTTTTACAGGAGCATATCATTAAGGGAATGACAGCTGGAGCATTAAAAGGATAAAAAATATTTATTTAAAAACGAAAAGGAGAGATTTTAATGGCTGAATTTAATTTAGATGATTATTCTTTAGATGAAAAAGTAGATAAATTATTAGCAGAGATGACTCTGGAAGAAAAGGTGGCTCAGCTGGGATCGATTGGTCCTGATAAAATTCTGGATAAGGGTAAATTTTCCGAAGAAAAAGCAGCCAAATATTTAAAAAATGGGATCGGTCAGATAACAAGAATTGCCGGTGCCAGTGCTCTGGAACCGGAAGCTGCAGCAGAAGCAGCAAATAAGATGCAGAAATATATTGTCGAAAATACCCGGCTTGGAATTCCAGCAATTGTGCACGAAGAATGTTTGAGCGGCTATATGGGTAAAGGCGGAACAACTTTTCCTCAGTCAATTGGAGTTGCCAGCACCTGGGAGCCTGAATTACTGGAAAGACAGACTGATGTGATCAGAAAACAGCTGCGTTCAATTGGCGCTCATCTGGCTTTATCACCGGTTGCAGATGTGGCCCGGGATTTACGCTGGGGTAGAGTTGAAGAAACATTTGGTGAAGATCCCTATCTGGCTGCAGAAATGGTAACATCCTATGTAAAAGGACTGCAGGGAGATAAACTCTCAGAAGGAATTGTAGCAACCCTTAAGCATTTTGCCGGTCACAGTTATTCCGAAGGTGGTCGCAACCATGCTCCCGTCAATATTTCTGAAAGAGAACTGCGAGAAAGCTTTTTGTTCCCTTTTGAAGCAGCAATTAAAACTGCAAATGCTGGTTCAGTGATGAATGCCTATCATGACATTGATGGTATTCCCTGTGCTTCCTCTAGAGAATTATTAACTGATATTTTAAGAGGAGAATGGGGATTTGATGGAGTTGTGGTCTCTGATTATTGGAGTATTAAGATGCTTTATAAAGAACATAAAGTAGCATCTTCTATGCAGGAAGCAGGTATTAAGGCTTTAGAAGCTGGACTTGATATAGAATTACCGGAAACAGAATGCTATGGCCAAAATCTTATTGATGCAGTTAATGATGGTTTAATCTCAGAATCTGTAATTGATCAGTCAGTAAGAAGACATCTGCGCTATAAGTTCAAAGTTAATGCTTTTGATCAGCGCTATGTTGATTTAGATAAAATTGCAGGTCTTTTTGAAACAGATGAGCAGAGAAGACTGGCCCGGGAGTCAGCCAGAAAATCAATGGTTCTGCTGAAAAATGAGGATAATTTACTGCCTTTATCTAAAAATCTTTCATCACTGGCTGTAATTGGTCCTTCTGCAGACAGCACCCGTAATTTGCTGGGAGACTATGCCTATAGTGCCCATGTTGACAGCAAAGAAGATGCAGTTGAAATAATCAGTATTTTAGATGGTATTAAAAATAAAGTTTCTAAAAATACAAAGATCAATTATGCTTTCGGCTGCAGCATAATGGAAAATAATCAGGAGGGCTTTGCAGAAGCAGTAATGGCGGCCAAAGAATCTGAGGTAGCAGTAGTTGTTGTTGGAGGAAAATCAGGTCTTTCCGGGATGGGAGAAAATGAAAGCACTGAAGATGAAACAGTAGATTTTGAAGGTGGTGGTTTTGCAAGTGAACTGCAGGATACTACTGACACCACTGGAGAACATCATGATCGTACTTCTCTGGATCTGCCAGGAGTCCAGAAAGAATTAATAAAAGAAATTATAAAAACCGGGACACCGGTTGTTGTAATACTAGTCAACGGCCGCCCTCTATCAATTGAGTG
>JASMSZ010000146.1:0-27916 GCA_041694515.1 Halanaerobium sp. | reverse complement strand
TTCAGGAATTGGAAAGTAATCTGGCGGTTGAAGTTTTAAGCAGGTTAGATGATGAACAGGCAGCTTTAATTTTAGAGTCTATGCCCCAGCAGCAGGCTGCACAATTTATCAGCCAGCTGGGTTTAGAATAAATAGTGGATATATTTCTTATCCAGGTTTATTAATTGGATGATTAATAATCAAAGAAAGGAGGTGAATAGATGACAGAAGCCGCAATGTTAAACGTTTTTACTAACAATTCAAAAAGCAGATCTATAAATAATCATATTAAAAAATTAAGTAAAAACAAAATTAAATCTAATGAGACATCATTTTCAGAGGCTTTTTCTAAATTATCAAACAATACTCATAATAAAAGCAAGAATGTTAATATTAGAAGTAAAAAAGAAAGTATTAATTTAGAAAACAAAATAACATTTAATAAAAAGAGTAAAGAGGTAATTAAAAATTTACTGAATAAGGGGAAAAAGCCGCTTGAAATTTTAACTTTATTTTTTTCTTTTTCTAGAAATAAATTAGATGAAAGTGAAAATAAAGAGCTTAATAATCTACTTTCTAAATTAAATGAAATTGAAATATCTGAACTTAAAGTTGAGATTGAGGGTTTTTTTGAAGATGTTGATCTAGAAAGCAAAAAATCTCAGGATGCAATTAATTCTAGTAGCAGTTTGAATTATTTAAGATCTTCATCTGATAGTTTTTCTAAGGCTGAAGATTTAATTTCAAAAATATTAACACAGGCTAAATTTACAGAAGTTGAGCAGAATAAATTAAATACTATTTTCAATAAATTATCTTTATCCAAAGAAAATAAATTGTTAATAATTGCTGACAAATTAAGTATTAATCCTGCAAAAGATTTTAACTTGAGTGAATCGAAATTTGCTTCGATGATTAATAATTTAGTTGAAGATTATTCAGATAAAAACACAAATCATGAAGAAAAGTTGAATAAACTTTACAGCTTTCTAAACAATAAAAATGATGAATTGAATTTATTTAAAGAAACTGATTTTAATGATTTTAATTTAGCAAATTTAGAATCTAATAAACTTGAATCAGTTAATAATTCAAAGCAGATTTTTATTTTAGATGAAAATAAATTAGATAAAAACAATCTAAAATATTCTGTACAAAAGTTAAATGATTTATTGTCTAAGCTTGAGCTTGAATTTGGTGAAAACAAGTTAACTAATCTTGAAAAATCTGAGAAAGTGCTAAAAGATATTGATTTTGAAGCATTAACATCAACTGATAAAAATGAGCTTCTTCAAGCAGTTGATCAAATAATAAACAACTTATTATCCGATTTAAATTCAAACGGATATTCACAGGGTGAGATTGCAGATAAAAATCTAGGAAATATAAAGGATAAGTTAAATAGTATGCTAAGTTCGGATGATAAAGTTGAGCCGTTTAATAGCAGTCAAAGCTTTTCAAAACACTTGAATTCTTTAAGTGATATTTTTTCTGATCTGAAAGCTGTAGAGCCAAAGTTAAGTCCCGAGATTCAAGAATCGCTAAATCTTGAAGAAGTAGAAATGACTATGGACCCTAAAGTTAGTGAAAATTCAGCTGATCTAGTCTCAGATAATCATATACTAAAAAGTGACTTTGAACTGTTATTTGATCAGAATCAAAAAAATGAAGCTAGTTTGAGTTTTAATAACAGTGACGACAGCTTAGTTCAACAATTTCATATAATGGGAAATCAGACTAATGAGCTTCAGGTTGAGAATAACTTTGCTTTTAACAATTCAGAGAGTATATATTCCGAAGTTGATTTATACTCGCAGATTGTTGAAAAATTTGAGGGAAGTTATTCAGCTGATCAAAAACAGTTACAGATACAACTTGAGCCAGAATTTCTAGGAAAAATTGATGTTTCTTTGAGTTATGATAATGATAAAATGGTTGGGAAAATGATTGTAGAGAGTGAAGTCATTAGATCACAATTAGATAATATGTTGAGTAATCTTAAAAACGATCTTGTTAAACAGGGAATTAATATAGAACAATTTAAAATTGAAACTGCAAAAAATACACCACAGCAGGTAGAAAAAAACAATGATTTCTTTTTAAATGATCAACAATCTGCTTTTAGTGATGGTGATTCAGGTCATAACCAGGAATATGACCAGAGGAGATTTTTTCAGGGATTATATTATGTTAATCAAGATCAAAAGTCTATTTTAGATGAGAGAGATATGCTTAATCAAATACAGTTGAATAAAATTAAATTTAATGCCAGAGATTCAATTGATCTCTTAGCATGATCAAGGAGGTGTTGTGATGAGTGAAATAGCTAGTTTAGCGGCTGCTGATACATCTCAATATCAGTCAGCAGATAATGAAAGAACTACCTTAAATACTGACGGCAATGATTTAGGACAGGATGCTTTTTTTAAAATATTAATTACTCAGTTAAAAAACCAGGATCCTCTAAATCCAATGGAAGATCGTGAATTTGTTTCTCAACTGGCTGAATTTAGTTCTCTTGAAAAAACTGAAAAACTATATTCTTTACTTGAAGATAAGTTGAGTTCCAATCAAGTAGTAGATAACAGTCATTTAATTGGTAAAAAAATTCATGCTGTGACAGAGGGTATAAAGCAAAATGGTATTGTAAAATCAATTAAATCTTTTGATGGTAACACTTATGTTGTTCTCGAAGACGATATAGAAGTGAAATTGGAAAATATAAAGGAAATAAAAAACATGAATAATGAGAGTGGAATTGATGCTTAAATGAGGTGCTTAATAAAATGGATAATAGATTAAAAATAAATCAACCTATTCAGCCTCTTCGTAAAACCCAGCAGCAGAATAATTCCGTTAATAAGCAGAATAAATCAGATTCTCCATCATTTAAAGATATACTTGGTGAAAAAATTAATGGAAACGAAAAACTGTCATTTTCCAAACATGCTCAAAAACGGATTAATTCTCGTTCTATTCCGGTTTCTAAAACAGAACTTAATAAGCTAAATAGTGGAGTAGTAAAAGCGAGAGGTAAGGGTGCAAAGGATTCTTTAGTAATGGTCAATAATGTAGCTTATATTGTCAGTGTAGAAAATAACACTGTAGTAACAGCTGTTGATGAAGATAGTATGGATGATAATGTATTTACCAATATTGATAGTGCTGTGTTTATGAAATAGTTACAAATAACGAAAAAAGAAAAAATTAAGTTTAAAGTAAAAATTGAACTAAAAAATATTTTTTATTAGTTCAAATCGGATATGAGCTGGACCTTTTTCGGGGAGCTCTGTTCTGCTGTCGATTACAGTAGGACTCCGATAATATCTGAAGGAGGATATATATATGTTAAGATCGATGTATTCTGGAGTTGCAGGTTTAGATGTTCATCAGCAAATGATGGATGTAGTAGGTAATAATATTTCAAATATAAATACTGTAGGATTTAAAGGAAGTAGAGTAACATTTAAGGAAATGCTGAATCAAACTATTCAAACTGCTTCTGCCCCAAGTTCTCAAAGTAATTTAGGAGGTATAAATCCACAGCAAATTGGTTTAGGAGTTAGTGTAGGTTCAGTTGATGTTAATCATAGCCAGGGAAATAGGCAGAACACAGGTATTTCTACTGATATGTCTATTGATGGTAATGGTTATTTTATTTTAAATGATGGTGGTAGTAATCCTTATTATACTCGTGCTGGTAACTTTAGTATTGATGAACAGGGATATTTGGTTAATCCCGGTAATGGATATAAAGTGCAGGGTTATACAGCAAATGAAGAAGGAGAAATACAGGATGCGCTTTCTGATTTAAGATTAAATATGGAAACTGCCAGTGATCCAAAGGCAACAACCGAAATGAAAATTGGAGGGAATATTAATAGTGCTCTCTCGGATGGAGTTCAGTTTTCTACTAGTAGTGATGTTTATGATTCTCTAGGTAAGAAACATACAACTAAAATGAATTATACTCGTAGAATTGGAACCAGTTTGACTGGTAGTGTAGATATTAATGGTAATACAATGAATATTTCTCAAGTTGATTCATTTGATCCTTCAATGGAAGAATTAAATATTTCTTTTAATGATGTTACAGACGAAGAGTTTGGGGTCAATTATGATGGAGGTAATAATTTAGAAATTTCCTGGGATTTTAATGATAATAATCTTGCGCCTTCTAATATGCAGGAGATAGAAGATGCAATTAATCAGGAATTAACTTCATCAGGAAAATCTGCTTTATTAAATATTGACTATGCAGGGAATGTAAATGATATCGAAACTGGGACTGGAGGTCTTGTGACTTTAGACTCACCTACTTTTGGACCCACTACAGGAAATTTATCTGTTTTACAAAAAAGTAGTGCGCCTTCTGCTGAATTAAGTGGAATGCAAATAGAATTTACAGACAATGATAGTACATTATCTGGTAGTTATGATCTAGAAAATAATATTATGACAATTTCTGCTGATTGGGATGCAAGTTCTACAACTGCTCCTACAGATATTTCTGTAATCGAAGATAAAATAAATCAAACCTTAGAAACTAATGCTGTTTCAGGAAAGGTTGAATTATCTGCAGATGGTTTTGATGCAGCTGAATTTGCGGGTAATAGTGTAACAATGAATGTTTCTAATTACTGGGACTGGAATCTAGCCAATGTATCTGATGTTTCTGGTGAACCATCTGGTAGTGGAACTGTTGCTTTTGACAGTAGTGGAAAAATAGTTTCTGGAAGAACTGGAGAAATTTCATTCAACCCAATCGAAGTTGGATCAGGTGAAGAAAATAACAGTCCAGAATCTCCTCAATCTGTTGATATTAACTTTGCTGGTGAAGAAAATTCACTGACTCAATTTGCTTCAGACACAACTTTAAATCCGTTTTCAGTTAATGGATATGCAAGTGGAACTTTAGAAGATTATTCTATTAATAATTCGGGAGAAATAGTTGGAAGCTTTTCTAATGGTCGTAATAAATTGTTAGGTCAGCTATCACTTGCGAGTTTTGGAAATCCAGCAGGCCTAAACAAAGCTGGAGACACTATGTTTTCGGAATCTGAAAACTCAGGTACTATTTCTGTAGGCAAGAGTGGGTCCGGTAAATTTGGAAGAATAATTAGTAATTCTTTAGAAATGTCAAATGTTAATTTATCAGAAGAATTCACTAAAATGATCACAGCTCAGAGAGGTTTTCAGGCAAGTTCAAAGCTGATCACAACTTCAGATGAGATGCTGCAGGAATTAGTTAATCTAAAAAGATAATCTGATTTAAACTGTCAGGCTGAAGTCTATTTTAGATTTCGGCCTGACAGATAATAAATAAGCTAAAATGAGGAAGTGTATGATGATTAAATTGACCAGGACAAGTGGAAAAGAATTTGTATTAAATGCTGACTTGATAGTAGAGGTGCAGGAAACTCCAGACACCGTCATTACTCTGACTAATGGCAAGAAACTGCTTGTCAAAGATACAGCAGATGATATAATTAATAAAGTAGTTAACTTTAGACAGGAAATAATGGCTGGAATTTCTAGAACAGGGGAGAGATCTTAAATGGATTTAGCGACAATAGTTGGATTAGTAGCAGGAGCAGTAATATTTTCACTGGTAGCTATACTGGGTGGTAATGTAGTAATATTTGTTAGTATGCAGTCTGCTCTGGTAGTTCTCGGTGGTACCCTGGCCGGTGTAATGATCAGTTATACTTTCCAAGATTTAAAAAACATACCCAATCTTGTAAGAGTTTCACTGCAGGATGACAAAATGGAATCAGAACATGTAATCGAAAATTTAGTTAATTTTGCCGAAAAAGCGAGAAGAGAAGGGCTTTTAGCCTTAGAGGATGACGCAGCAGAAATGGATGATGAATTTTTACAAAAAGGAATTCAGCTGGTAGTTGATGGTACAGATCCAGAACTAGTTAAAAATATTCTGGAGACAAAACTAACTTTTTTAGCAGAAAGACATGCTAAGGGTAGAGGTATTTTTTCCACAATGGGACAGCTGGCACCTGCTTTTGGAATGATCGGTACTTTAATTGGATTAGTTCAAATGTTAAGTCAGCTTGATGATCCAAATCAGCTTGGTTCAGGTATGGCTGTAGCCCTGATCACTACTTTATATGGTGCTCTGCTTGCAAATTGGATATTTATACCTCTTGCTAAAAACTTAGAAACTCAGAGTAATCATGAAATCCACGTTAAAGAAGTTATTATCGAAGGTATTCTATCAATTCAGGCCGGTGAAAACCCAAGAATTGTAAGAGAAAAATTACACGCTTTCCTCTCAGAAGAAGAAAAAGAGGTAGTAGAAGCCAGAATCAACGAAACTGGAGAGGTGGGTGCTGTAGAAAATGCCTCGTAAAAAAAGGAACAATAATGGTGGAGGCGATGATGGAGGCGGTTCCCCTGCCTGGATGACCACCTTTGGTGATATGATGACCTTACTCTTAGTGTTTTTCGTTCTGCTTTATTCTTTTTCTTCAATGGATGTAGAAAAATTTAAGGGTTTTATTTCAGCCCTGCAGAGTCAGCTCGGTATTTTAGATAGTGGTAAGACTATTACAGAAAACCCAAATATTGATGCAGGAACCCTGGGCCAGGATTATGCTCAGGCTCCCGAAAATATTCAGCAGATTATGAGAGAACTGAATAATTATATACAGAGAAATAATTTGAGTGATCGAGTTAATGTTGAAAATAAAAGAAAAGGACTTGTAATCAGCCTGACCGGAGAAATATTATATGAACAGGGTAGGGCTGAGATAAGAGAACAGGGAAGAGAAGTTCTGGCTATGATTTCTGATATTTTAAAAGATATTCCCAATGATATCATGATTGAAGGCCATACAGATAATGTGCCGATTAGAACTAATGAATTTCCCTCTAACTGGGAATTATCAACTGCAAGGGCTGTAAATGTAATTAAGTTTTTGATTGAAGAGAGAAACGTTGATCCAGCCCGTCTTTCGGCTGCTGGCTACTCTGAATATAGACCTGTTGCAGATAATAGCACCGCTGCTGGAAGAGCAGAAAATAGAAGGGTCGAAGTGGTGGTCTTAAATTCTCAGTATACCTTAAATAATGGCAGTGAAAACAATACTGAAGCAGCAAATAATGCGGCAGACGAAGCAGAAATAAATAGTCAAGTTAAGACTGAAAATGTTGACAGCACTGATAATGCTGGGGAAGGAGGAAATAGAGATGGCTGAAGAAGGACAGATGAACTATAAAATGCTGGCCTTAATTGTAGTTTTAGTTATTATTATAACTGGGGTGGCAAGTTTTACGTTTTTTACTTATTTTTCTGTTTCCAGTGATGAAAAAAATAAAGAAAATGAAATTACCAGTGTAGAAGATATTAGACCAACCTATAATGCTGGAGATTATACTGTTAATATTTCCAATAATAATCAAATAAATTTTGTTCGGGCCAGTATAGTTTTTGAACTTGAAAGTGCAGAGATGACAGAAGAACTGGATAAACGTTCATCTCAAATTAGAGATAGAATTATTTCTACCTTAAGAGCACAGAACGAAGAAATTCTAAAAGAACCAGGTGCAGATACAATTAAAAAAATTGTAAAAGAAAAAGTAAATGAATTATTAATTTCAGGCAGGATTACAAATGTCTGGTTTACAGAACTGGTTGTCCAGTAGGGAGGATAAAAGATGGCTGATGTACTAAATCAAAACGAAATAGACTCTCTGCTCTCTGCAATCAGTGATGGTAGTCTTGATGTAGAGGAAGCTAAAGAACAATCAGAAGAAAAAGAGATTAAAGATTATGATTTTAGAAGACCTGATAAGCTTTCTAAAGAGCAGATGCGTACTTTACAGATGATCCACGAAAATTTATCTAGATTATTTACAACCACTTTATCTACTAAACTTCGCAGTATGGTTAATTTCGAAGTAGCATCAATTGAACAGCTTTCATATTCTGAGTTTATTCATTCTTTACCTGAGCCAACAATTATTGGTATTAGTAAATTAGAACCTCTGGAAGGACAATTTATTTTTGAGATTAATCCAGAAATTGGTTTTGCAGTGATAGACCGACTTTTTGGTGGTTTTGGTAATCCAATTGATGATGTTCGTTCTTTTACAGATATTGAACAGGTAGTAATCAAAAGAGTTATGAACTGGCTTTTAGAAGGTTTTAGTGAGGCCTGGGAAAATATTTCAGATTTAAAACCAAAGCTGCTTGAACTAGAATCAAATCCTCAATTTACCCAGATTGTTCCTGATAGTGATATGACAATTATTATTACTCTTTCAGCGCGAATTGGTGGTAGTGAAGGGTTGATGAACATCTGCTTACCATATATTATGTTGGAGCCAATTGTAAGTAATTTAAATGCTCAATACTGGTTTTCAAGCACAAGGGAAAAGCAGACTCCAGAACATATAGCAAAATTGCGTAAAAGATTAAATGAGGCTCTGGTTGAAGTTGATGCAGTTTTAGGCAGTACAGAGATCACAGTGGAAGATTTTCTTTATCTTCAATCCGGAGATGTAATTCGTCTTGATAAAAAAGTTGAAGAAAACGCCGAACTTAAAATTGGCAGCAGAAGAAAATACGAAGCGGTTGTGGGTAATAAAAACAAACATAAAGCAATTCAAATAATTGGTGTAGCGGAAAACTTGTTAGAGGAGAGTGAAGACGATGACGAATGATGGTAACTTTTTATCACAGGACGAAATAGATGCATTAATGAATGATGAGGATGAAGAATCTGCAGCGGAAAATGAAACTGCTGAGAAGGAAGCAGATTTTTATGATCTGAGTTCAGAGGAAATTGATGTTATTGGAGAAGTAAATAATATTGCTATGGGCTCTTCAGCTACAGCACTCTCCACCTTACTTGACGAAAAAGTAGATATTACAACTCCGGAAGTTGAAGTTCAAACTTTTAAAGAGTTAATTGAAGAATATGATCGCCCCTGTGTATTAGTAAAGGTTGAATATGTAGAAGGAATTGAAGGTTTAAGTTTACTTGTTATTGATACAGAAGATGCTGCAGTAATTGCAGACTTAATGATGGGTGGAGATGGTCTGGAAGGAATGGACCAGGAAATGTTAAATGAAATTTCCATTAGTGCTGTTGGAGAAGCCATGAACCAGATGATGGGTGCTGCCTCTACAGCAATGTCTAACATTTTAGATGAACTGGTAAATATTTCTCCTCCTACAGCAGAATATATTGACCTGGATGATGTGATTGAAGAAGGTAGAGATTGGTTTGACCCGGACGAAAAAATTGTTGTTACTTCTTTTAAATTAAGGGTTGGAGATGTAATTGACAGCAGCTTTAAACAGATTTCATCCTATAATTTTGTTAAAAATCTGGCTGAATCTTTATTACATACGGGCACAGGTTTAATGGATAATACGATAGATGAAGCGGAAATTAAGGAAGAGGTAAAAGAGGAAGTTGATACCTCAGTCAAAGAGGAATATCAGGAGGAGACCGCAGCAGCACCACAGAAGTCTGCAGCTTCAAATACAGCTCCAGCTTCTTCTCGTGAATCTCAGTCCAGTTCCAGACAGCAGCAGGCACCACAGCAGCGCAGACAACCTCAAAATAGAAATATTGAACGCGAGGAAAAAGTTGATGTCCAGTCAGCACAGTTCCCCGAATTTGACGAAGCTGCTACTCAGCCGCTGCCGAACAATATGGAATTAATTAAAGATGTTCCGCTGGAAGTTACAGTACGCCTGGGTAAAACAGTTATGAAAATCCGAGATATTCTGGATCTGGGAGATGGCTCAATCATCGAGCTGGATAAACTTGCCGGTGAACCTGTAGATTTACTGGTTAATGGTAAGCTGGTTGCAAAGGGAGAAGTTGTTGTTATTGATGAGAACTTTGGTTTTAGAGTCAAGGATATTATTAGTCCCGCTGAACGCTTATCAAAGATATAGGTCGGTGATATAATGAATTACCTCTGGGAAACATTTAAAATAAGCTTTTATCTTGTTTTAGTAATCGCCTTTATTTTAGCAATTTATTATTTGTTAAAAAATAGATTTAATTTAAATAATTCCAGACAGATGGAAATTATTGATACTATGAGACTTGCCAATGGAGAAACAATTTATCTGGTCAAAGTTTTTGAGGAGATTGTAATGCTCGGCGGCAGTAAAGAAGAGCTTAATTATTTAAAAAGCTGGCCTCTAGATGAGATTGATTTAAATTATAAGGAGTTAGAAAAAAATAAGAATAAAACTGACTTTAAGAATAAGTTAAAAAGTATTCTGGCAAAGGATAATAATTCTAACAGCAGTGATCCGGATGCTTAAGAAATTATTTTTACTGGCCTTTATCGGGTTATTGGTATTTAGTGTAACTTTTACGGTTTCTGCTCAGGATTTTAATATTCCTAATATCTCTTTTGAAATTGGAGATGGAGCAGCTGAAAATCAGGGTGATGATCTTGTTTTATCACTTCAAATTTTATTGCTCTTAACAATTTTATCTTTAGCTCCAGCAATCATAATTCTCTTTACATCTTTTACCAGAATCATAATTGTTTTTTCAATTTTGAAAAGAGCTCTCGCTTTAAATAATATGCCGCCAAATCAGGTTTTAATAGGAATTGCAATCTTTTTGACTATTTTTATTATGTCACCGGTCTGGCAGGGAGTTAATCAGGATGCCCTGCAGCCTTATTTAGCGGAAGAAATATCTTTAGAAGAAGCATATCAAAATACTATTAGTCCTGTTAGAGAATTTATGTTTAATCAGGTTGATGAGCGTTCTTTAGCTTTATTTACTAATATAGCTGAGATTGAACGACCAGAGACCCGGGAAGATCTGCCGACATTTATTCTGATACCTGCTTTTTTAATCAATGAAATTAAAATTGCCTTTCAGATAGGGTTTTTATTATACATACCATTTTTGATGATTGATATGATTGTGGCCAGTATTTTAATGTCCATGGGAATGATGATGCTGCCGCCGGTAATTATCTCTCTACCATTTAAAATTCTGCTGTTTGTGCTGGCTGATGGGTGGCACATCTTAATTGGTTCACTTGTTGAGACCTTTATGTAATATATTTATACAGGATAAAATTTATTAGCTGTGAGGATTTAATAATTTAGGAGTTGAAAATAATGGGAGAGGCAGTAGTCCTTGACATTGGACGTGAGGCATTATATACAGTTATTATTGTTGTGTTCCCTGTTTTAGGTGCCGGTCTGGTTACAGGTCTGTTAGTAGCTATTTTTCAGGCTACAACTCAGATTCAGGAGCAGACTTTAGCTTTTGTACCTAAAATATTTGCTGTTCTGGGTTCAATAGCATTTTTTGGACCCTGGATAATGAGAACAGTAATAGAATTTGTACAGGAGCTTTTAAAAAACATTCCTACCTATATTGGATAAGGTGTTGATTTAAATTGGTAGATCAATTAATGATTAATGAAAATATCTATTTGTTTTTCTTAATTTTAAGCCGCTATCTTGGAATGATGCTTTTGACCCCTGTTTTTAGCAGTCAGGTTATTTTTTATCAGGCAAAAGTATTAATTGCTTTGAGTTTAACAATTTTCACTTTTCCGCTCGTATCAGGGATGTATCCTGCTATCTATCCAGAGAGCAATTTATTAGTAATTGTCGAAATTATAAGTGAAGTCAGCATTGGTCTTTTTATGGGGCTTACTGTTTTTTTGGTTTTTTCAGCAGTACAACTTGGTGGGCAAATTATTGATATGCGGATGGGTTTTAGAATAGCAAATGTAGTTGATCCTTTTAGTGGAGCGAATTCTCCAGTTATTGGTCAGCTAAATAATATTTTTGTAACTCTGCTTTTTCTAGCTTTAAACGGTCATCTTTATTTAGTCAGGCATTTATATGAATCTTTTGAGATTATACCTCCAGGTAGAGTTAATTTTTCCTCTCAGCTCTGGCAGTATTTTTTTAGAAGAAGTGCTGATATGTTTGTTCTTGGTGTTAAAATTGCACTGCCAATTGCAGGAGCAATCTTTTTTATAGATATTATACTGGCCTTTTTGGCCAGGTCAGTACCCCAGATGAATCTCTTTGTAATTGGGCTGCCAATTAAAATTATGGCCGGTCTGATTCTATTATTTATTTTAATGCCGGTTCTAAATAATTATTATTCGGAAATAATAATGAATGTAATTAATGAAATACCAGCTCTATTCCGGCTGATTGCACCTTAATAAATTTTTTAAGTTTTAATTTTATGGATTTTTAAGTATGATTCTTTGACCTGAGTATAATAAAAAGGAGTAAAATTTATGGCAGATGGTGGAACTGGAGAAAAAACTGAAGAACCCACGGCGAAACGAAAAAGGGAAGCGAAAGAAGAAGGTAATGTAGCTAAAGGAAAAGAAATTAGTCAGGCTGTTACTTTACTGGCTAGTTTTATGTTTCTTTACTTTCTGATGCAGCAGATATTTCTGGGACTTCTGGATCAAATCCAGTATTATTTTAAAAATTTAATTATCAAACCATTTACAATTAATATGAGTTTTAATATTTTGTATGATGCATTTTATGGTGTTATTGAAGCAATTTATCCGATTATGATTGTCACGGCATTTGCAGGTATCCTGGTCAATTTTCTGCAGATCGGGGCACTTTTTACTACAAAACCACTGGTTCCCGATCTAAAAAAAGTTGATCCCATTAAAGGAGCCAAAAATATTTTTTCACTTAAAGGTGTTGTGGAATTATTAAAATCTTTATTTAAATTGGCCGTGATTGCAGCTATTGCGTATCGATTTTTAATGGGGAACCTTGAAATATTTGAAAAAAGTATTCATCAGGATTTAAATGAATCATTAATTGCTATTGCTGGTTTAATATCCCGGATGGCCTTTGCAATTATTGCTGCTTTAATTGTGCTGGGAGTATTAGATTTACTCTATCAGCGCTGGCAGCATAATAAGGATCTCAAAATGTCTAAATATGAGGTTAAACAGGAAAGAAAAGAGATGGAAGGAGATCCAATGATCCAGCAGCAGAGAAAGCAGAGACAGCGCGAAATGAGTATGAACAGGATGATGTCTTCTGTTAAAGATGCAGATGTTGTTATCACCAACCCGACCCATATTGCCGTTGCTCTAGAATATGATTTAGATGAAATGGAAGCTCCGGTAGTTGTGGCAAAAGGTGAAGGTTTTATTGCTCAGAAAATCAAAGAAAAGGCAAGAGAAGCAGAGGTCGAAATAATCGAAAACAAACCCCTTGCTCGTTCATTAAATAAAATGACTGAAATTGGAGATCAGGTACCGGTAGAACTTTATCAGGCAGTTGCCGAAATACTTGCAAAAATATTTCAAAATAGAAATTAGAAAGATTAATGTATTAACTGCTGTTTTGTGTTTTAATTTCGCCTGATTGTTGATATAATGGTTATGGTTTAGGTGTAGATTTTTGTTTTAAGTGATGGAGGTTAATTTTATTAGTGGATAATAGTGCAGCTTTTACAAATATAACAAAAAATATGGATGTTGTTTTTGCCTTAATGGTAGTTGGAATTATAGTAATGTTTATTATTCCGCTTCCAACTATGCTTTTAGATATGCTGCTGGCTGCAAATATAACCTTCTCAATGGTTGTTATTCTGGTGAGTATTTATACAACTGAGCCGCTGGATCTTTCAGTTTTCCCTTCGCTTTTACTTTTTGCAACTTTATTCAGGCTGGGACTTAATATTTCTACAACCAGACTGATTTTAGGTCAGGCATATGCAGGGGAAATCATTTTAAGTTTTGGTGACTTTGTTGTTGGTGGAAATTATGTAGTAGGATTAATTATCTTTATTATTATAGTAGTAATTCAATTTGTAGTAATTACCAAAGGTGCAGAAAGAGTAGCTGAGGTAGCAGCCCGTTTTACCCTGGATGCTATGCCGGGTAAACAGATGAGTATTGATGCTGATTTAAATGCCGGTATTATAGATGAACATGAAGCAAAACGAGAAAGGGAAAAGATTCGTCAGGAAGCAGATTTTTATGGAGCAATGGATGGTGCCAGTAAGTTTGTTAAAGGTGATGCTATTGCAGGTATTATCATCACTTTTATTAATATTATTGCTGGTCTGGTAATTGGTATGCTGCAGCAGAATATGGGATTTGCACAGGCTGCTGAAACATATATACTTTTAACGGTTGGTGATGGTCTGGTATCTCAGATTCCGGCCCTGTTAATATCAACAGCGACCGGTATGGTTGTAACCAGAGCCGCATCTGACAATAACATGGGTAATGAAATGACAGAACAGCTTTTAAAACAGCCGAAAGCTCTATTTATAGCTGCCGCTGTTTTATTAATACTGGGCTTTGTGCCTGGTTTACCAACTCTTCCATTTTTAGTGCTGGCAGTATTTATTGCTGCTATGGGTTATTTAATTATCAGAACTGCTGAAATTGAAACTCCCAGTGAAAAATCTAAACAGAAAAGACCGGAATTAAGTCCAGAAGAAAAACAGGAAATGAAGGAACAGGAAATTAAGCAGTTAATTAAAGTTGATAAATTAGAAATTGAAGTAGGATATAATTTAATTTCTCTGGTTCTTCCCGAACAGGGGGGAGATTTTTTAGATAGAGTAGCCAATATTAGAAAACAGATTGCCATGGATTTAGGAATAATTTTACCACCGGTCCGGATTGTAGATAATTTACAGCTGCAGCCGAACACTTACAAAATTAAATTACAGGGTGTTGAGATTAGCGAATATCAGCTTTTTGCTGATAAGTATCTGGCTATGGATCCCGGTGATACTTTTGAAGATATTGAGGGTATCGATACTGAAGAACCGGCTTTTGGAACTCCTGCCATCTGGATTGAAGCTGAACAGCGAGAAAGAGCTGAAATGGCAAACTACACTGTAGTCGATCCGGGTTCAGTGATGGCAACTCATTTAACCGAAATTATTAAGTCTCATGCTTATGAATTACTGGGCAGAGAAGAAGTCAAGAAATTAGTTGATAATGTTAAAGAAGAAAATCAGGCAGTTGTAGATGAATTAATTCCGGAGTTAATGAATTTAGGAGAAATTCAAAAGATATTACAGAATTTATTATGGGAGAATATTCCGATTAAAAATTTAGTTTTAATTTTAGAAACCCTTGCTGATCATGCAAGTAGGACAAAGGATCAGACAATATTGACGGAATATGTTCGTCAGGGATTATCCAGGCAGATCAGCAGTCAGTTTACCGATGAAGCTAATAACTTGAATGTTTTTACCATAGATCCACAAAAGGAAGAAAAACTTGCAAATTCCTTAGAAAAATCAGATCAGGGGAGTTATCTATCACTACAGCCAGCTGAAGCCCAAAATTTAATTAATAATATTGTTCAGCAGGCTAAACAGTTATTAGAACAGGGTAAAGAACCGATTTTATTGACTTCACCAATGATCAGGAGACCAATTAAAGAAATGGTACACCGTACTTTCTCCGATCTGACAGTACTCTCTTTTAATGAACTGGAATCTGATGTTGACCTACAGGTTCAGGGGGTTGTAAAATAAATGAAAGTAAAAAAATATACAGGTGAAACAATGCAGGATGTAATTTTTCAGGTAAAAGCTGATCTGGGACCAGAGGCTGTTATTGTAAATAAGAGAAAGTTTAAAAAAGGAGGCCTTTTTGGCTTTTTTGGCAGAGAGATGTTTGAAGTTGTTGCTGCTTTGGAAGCTAAAGGAGCTAGCTCAAATACTGAACTTTCAGACAGTCAGGGTGAAGAAGTAGACGATATTGTAGAAATATCAAATTACGGCCGAAATTCTAAAAAAATTGAAAGAACTAAAATCCAGAAAACAGCAAGTAAGGATCCTGAAAACAAAAATGCGATCAAAGAATTTATCACTGACTTAAAAACTGCTGCTGATTCTGCTGAAGAAAAAGCTGAAGAAAAAAAGGATAGTAAGGACCAGCTGGATAAAAAAGATATAAAGGCTGATTTTAGTGAAAAGCTAAATAAAGAGCAGATTAAGCAGCAGAAAAATAAAAAACAGGATTTTAATAAGAACGATAGGCTGCAGATAGAGCAGAGTGAAGATGACGAAAGTAAATTAACGGCTGCTCAAAAATTACAAAACAAATTCCAGAATAAAACTTCTGGCAGCAGTGATCAGAGCAAAAAGTTAAATAACAGCAATCAATTATATAATTATCTACTTGATCAGGGAGTAGACAGCAGAAATGTAAACCTCTTTTTAAAACAGATGGATGCTCAAATCGATAATGGTGATGATACTGATGATGCTGATTTTGAAAATCAATTAAAAGAATTTTTAGCTGTTTATTTTGCAGATAATGGCGAAATAAATCTTAATGCAGATCAAAAAATAATTTCTTTTATTGGTCCAACTGGTGTGGGTAAAACAACAACAATGGCCAAAATTGCAGCTCATTTTGCAGTTGATAAAAATAGAAATGTTGGTTTGATTACAGCAGATACTTATAGAATTGCTGCAGTAGAACAGCTGCAGACCTACAGTAAAATTATCGATATTCCTTTTGCAGTCTGTTACAGCAGTTCCAGGCTGGAAGAGATGATTACAGGTCAGTTTAGAAATTGTGATTTAATTTTAATTGATACACCGGGCAGCAGCTGGAAAGATCAGCTGCAGCTGGGGAGATTAAAAGGATATGTAGATCATAGTTTTGTGGATGAAGTTCATCTTCTGTTGAGTTTAAACACAAAAAGTAGTGATCTAAGGAGTATCGTCTCTAAATTCTCCGAACTGGAGCCGGATAGTGCCCTGCTGACCAAACTTGATGAAACCAGCAGTTATGGGGATATCATTAATATTAAAGAAAATTATAATTTGCCGCTTTCTTATTTGACTTTTGGCCAGGATGTTCCCGAAGATCTTGAGGCAGCAACTGCTGATCAGATTTATAAATATTTATTTGGTGATTTTTATGCGTAGTCAGGCGGCAAAGCTTAAAGAAATAATGCAGAAAAAAAAGAAAGAAAGTGAAGTACAGGAATTTAATACTTCCTCTACCAGAACCATAGCAATTGCAAGTGGTAAGGGTGGAGTTGGAAAATCAACCTTTACTGTTAATTTTGCCTATAATTTACGCAAGCTGGATAAAAAAGTGCTGATTATTGACAGTGATATAGGGATGGCAAATCTTGATATTATGCTGGGAGTACAGCCCAATTACGACATGGGGCATCTTCTGCGTGGGGAATGCAGTCTGGAAGAGGCAGTGATAGAAGGCCCGGCTGGTATTAAACTTTTAAGTGGTATTACCGGTGATGATAGTTTTATTGATATCCAGAATGATGCCATGCAGAAATTAATTGAACTTGGTGATCAGATAGAAAAGAATTATGATTATCTGTTGATTGACCTGGGAGCTGGTGCAGCCAAAAGTATTGTAAACACTATCCTGGCTGCAGAAGAGTTAATTTTATTATTGACTACAGAACCAACCTCGGTTATGGATAGTTACAGTTTGATTAAAATTCTGGCAAATCATGAATATCATAAATCTATTAAATTGGTTATAAATCAAACAGAAGATGAAAAAGATGCAGAAAAAACAGCAAAGAGAATAATTAAAACTGTAAAAAATTATCTGGATTTAGATTTAACTTTAATTGGGAGTATAGCCCATGACCGTAAAATTAGTGCTGCTTTACGAAAACAAAAGCCCTATGCAGAAATCTTTTCAAACCGAAAAGCAGCCAGAGATTTCGAAAAAGTAGCCAGAAAAATAAGTGGTGAAGAAAAAAAGCAGCAGGCAAAGGGTGTAAAAAGTTATTTTTACAAAATGGTTGGTTTTTTTAATAAACATGTTAAATAGTTGATGGAGTTGAGAATATGAAGGAGTTAGAAATAAACCAAAAAGTTGAAGTCGAGGTTTTAACAGGCACCTATCAGGGAAACTATTTGAGTAAAGTTGCTGATTTTGTGGAAGAAGGAGTTATTATTACCGGTCTTTATCGAGAAGGTTCACCACTTCCGATTAGACTTAATCAGCCAGTTAATGTTTATTATACTACTGATCGGGCAGCCTATAAATTTAAGTCCAAAATTTTAAAAAGAACCAATAAGCCGATACCATTACTTTTAATTGAAGGATCTGATACAGTAACTCGAATTCAGCGGCGTGATTATTTTAGATTGGATGTTACCGGTACAGTTGATGTCTATAAAATGATTGAGGATAAAAATTATCCTAAAAAGGTTGCTGAAGCTCGACTGCTGGATATAAGTGGTGGAGGAATTAAAATTCAGTTAAAAAATAAATTTGAAAAAGGCGAAGAAATATTAATTAATTTAAAGAATATTTTAAAACCAAAAGAATTTATTAAATCAAAGGTAGTGCGAATAGGTAGGGAAAATAATGAACTCTATAATTATGGAGTTGAATTTTTAAAAATAGAAGAAGAACAGCGAGAAGAGATTATTCAGTGGATTTTTGCCTATCAGCGAAAAAGCAGAAAAAAAGGTTTGAGATAGATGTTAGCAAATTCGCTTATTATAGGGCTAATTACATATACAGCTGCAGTGGTTTATAATTTGCTGGTCCAGAAAAGCCTGGAAACTGTATTCTATTTAGGTTTAAGATTTCTTATCTATACAACTTTAATGGCCTTATTTTTCCAATTAAGTTTTTATCTTATTAAAAATTATAATTCTAAAGTTAAACTGGAACCCGAAAGCGGCTCTGAGGCCGAAATGACTGATTTAACTGCAGAAGCTGAAGCTGATAAGGAGACAGCAGAGTTTGAAAACCAGGAGTTTGAAGAATCTGCGGTTGATAATGAATTTGAAAATGAAGGGTTTTCAGCACTTAACACAGAGGATTTTGATTATCAGCAAAACAACAATTAATATATTTACTAAAGGAAGATTATTATGGCTTTAGATAAATCACTATGGAAAAACTACAAAGTTAATGATAATCAACAGGCCAGAGAAGAGATTATTTTAAAACACCTGGGACTGGTAAGATATGCTGTAGGTAGGATAATTATCATGCTCCCAGATCATATTGAGGCTGAAGATTTAGAAAGTTATGGGATTATTGGCTTGATTGAGGCTTTAGAAAAATTTGATTATCAAAGAGGGATTGAATTTTCCACTTTTGCTCTACCCAGGATTAAGGGAGAAATTTATGATTATTTAAGAAGTAAAGACTGGCTGCCTGATAATATGCGCCGGGAACTCAAACTGGTAAAAGAAGAAAGAGAAAATTTCAAAGCTGAAACAGGCCGAGAACCGGGACAGTCCGAACTGGCAGAACTGGCCGGAATCAAAGAAGATAGATTGAATACTATAGAAAGACACAGCCAGCTGGCCAACTGGATTTCGCTTTCTCATGAATTTGAAGGTGTTGAATTAATGGAATTAATTGCTGCTGACTTAGATCAGGCGGCTGACAAACTGACCGACGAAGAAGCAGTAAATTTACTGACAAAAAAAATTGATATGCTTTCCGAAAATGAAAAACTGGTTTTAACTTTATATTACTACGAAGAATTAACCCAGGTCGAAATAGCAGAAGTGATGGAACTGTCAGCTGCCAGGGTTTCCCAGATCCACAGCCAGGCAATCCGACGCTTAAGGGGAATGTTGAGTAGATCTAAAGAATATTTTTTCTAATGAGAGGTAGGTAATCAAAAGTGATGGAAGAGCAGGTTGATCGAAAAGACAAAAATTGTCTGCTGAAGTTTACTGAAGATGAGGTATTAATAAAGTTAAGGTTAGAAAACAATCCGGATTTAATGGGAATAGAAAATTTTCTAGAAAAGAATAGCATTATGGAAGCAGATTATGATAAAATAAAAGATAAGCTAGATAAAGAGGAAGAAAACTGGTTTAAAATAGCTGAAAATATCAATTTACCTTCAGAAGATGATAAAGTAAATATTAAAACTTCAAAAGATGGATTAAAAGTCCTGCTTGATTTTACTCCCGGAAGAGACGGCCGAGAAGTTACATATGATGATTTAAAAGAACTTCTGGCTGAAAAAAATATTAGCTATGGAATAAATGAGACTAAGATTAAAAGAGTCTTAAAAAGACGTCAGCCGGTCAGTAAAGAAGTAATTGCCGAAGGAAAAGCAGCTAAGCCGGGTGAAGATGGATATTTAGTTTATCATTTTGAAGAAAAAGAAAAAAAAGTTGGTACAATACGGGAAGATGGAACAATGGATTTCCATTCTAAAAATTTAATTAATAATGTTCGTCGAGGTGAAAAAATTGTAACTCTGGTTGATCCGACTGAGGGGGAAGCTGGAATAGATGTTTTTGGGGAAGCAATAGAACCACCTACTCCAAAAACCGCTAAACTACCTCGAGCTAAAAATACTGTCAGTAAAAATAACAGTATTTATGCTGCTAAAGATGGACAGATAGTTAGAGATGGCCAAAAAATATCAATTGATCCTGTTTACCAGGTCAGAGGTGATGTAGATCTGGAAGAAGGAAATATTGATTTTGTTGGTAGTGTTAAAATCAGCGGTAATGTGCGAGAGGGTTTTATAGTTAAGGCTTCTGGTGATATTGAAGTTGGCGGTAATGTTGCTGCTGCAGAAATTGAAAGTGGAGGCAGTGTTTTAATCAAAAAAGGTTTTCTGGGTAGAAACAAGGGAAAAATCACTGCTAAAGGTGATGTAAATGCGCGTTTTGTAGAAAACGCAGAAATTAAAGCCAATAATGTACGTATTCATGAAGCAGTAATGCACAGCCATGTAACTGCAAAAGACAGTATTATAGTTAATGGCGGCAAAGGTTTAATTGTTGGCGGCCGCGTAATGGCGCAAAATATAATAGAAGCTAATATAATTGGTTCCAGCCTGGCTACTAAAACATATGTAGAAATAGGACTTGAACCAGAGTTAAGAAAGAATTTTAAGGCTGCAAAAGATGAACTGGAAACAGTAGAAGATAATCTGGATAAAGTAAATAAGAGTGTTGATTTATTAAGGGCTATGAAAGAAAAAGGTGTTAAATTACCACCGAATAAAAAAGAAATGTTTGCTAAACTAAAGACTACCAAAGATGAGCTGGAAGCCCGAAAAGTAGAACTAAAAGAAGAGATTGAAGAGTTAAAAGAACAGCTAACCGCTTCTGATGAAGCAGTCATTAAAGTTAATAACTGCATCTTTCCCGGAGTCCAGCTGTTAAGCAGTAAAGATAAAATGATTATTCGAAACAAAATATCTAAATGTGCTTTTACAGAGGTAAATAAAGAATTAAGACAAAAAACTAATGCATAAGCACAATTAAATCAGAAATAAAAGGAGGTGTTAAAATGATTAGAGGTTTATATACAGCAGCTTCTTCAATGAATGTCCTGGAGAAAAAGACAAATATCCGCTCCAATAATCTGGCCAATGTTAATACAACTGGATTCAAAAAATCAGAAGGCATAACTCGCTCATTTCCGGAAATGCTCTTAAGCCGAATTGAAGCTGGTAAAGCTGATCAGGAAATTGGAAAATTATCAACCGGAGCTTATATGGAAAATTCTTTTAAAGATATGTCTCAGGGGTCTTTTCAGCAGACTGGAAATAATCTTGACTTTGCAGTTGAAGGAGCAGGTTTTTTTGTAATTGAAACTGAAGCAGGTCAGAGATACAGCCGGGACGGTAATTTTACCATTAATGCTGATTCGGAGCTTGTAACTCAGAGCGGAAATCATGTGCTGGATACTGACGGTCAAAGGATTCAGTTAATTCCTGACCAGGCATTTAGAGTTAGCTCAGATGGCCAGATTACTTTTAACAATGGACTTCAGGGTGCTCAGATTGATCTGGTTAATTTTGAAGATGAGGCAGAACTGGTGCAGGAAGGTGATAATCTCTATGCAGCTCAGGATGGAGCAGCTGTGATAGAAAGTGAAGCTGGAATCACGCAGGGTTATTTAGAAGAATCCAATGTTAAAATTGTAGAAGAGATGGCAAAGATGATTAAGACTACCCGTCATTATGAGTCAAACCAAAAGGTAATTAGCAGTATTGATGAATCATTAAATAAAGTGATTAACGAAGTAGGACAGGCTTAGGTATTTCCTTAAATAGAGCCGGACCTGAAAAGGAAGCTCTTTACTGCAGTTGACTGAAAGAAACAGCAGTTATTATTATTTAAGTTAAATATTTAAGATGTCTACTTCAACAAAAATATAATTGAGGTGGAATAAAATGATTAGTGCTTTATGGACAGCAGCAACAGGAATGAACTCACAGCAGACTAATATTGATGTGATTTCTAATAACCTGGCAAACGTAAATACAAGTGGATTTAAAAAATCAAAAATTAATTTTGCAGATTTAATTTATACCAATATGAGAGAACCCGGTACACCTAATGCTCAGGGGGCAGAGATACCTACCGGAATTGAGATTGGACACGGTTCTAAAGTTAACAGTACCCAGAAAATATTTACTCAGGGAAATATTCAAAATACAGATAGTCCTCTGGATATGGTTATTGAAGGAGACGGATTCTTTAGAGTCCAGCTGCCTGATGGTAATTTTGCCTATACAAGGGATGGTTCTTTTAAACAGGACAGTAATGGTAATGTTGTTACTTCAGATGGTTATCAGATCGACCCTGGTTTTCAGATCCCACAGGAGGCAACAGAGATTGCAATTACTTCTGATGGAACAGTTAATGCCATAGTAGATGGCGAAAATCAGCAGCTGGGACAGATTCAGTTATATCGTTTTGCAAACCCAGCCGGTCTTTCCAGTGAAGGACGAAATCTATATAATGAGACAGTTGCTTCCGGACAGGCAATGCAGGGTGTTCCTGGAGAAGCAGGTTTTGGTACAGTTACTCAGGGTTTTTTAGAAATGTCTAATGTTAAAGTAGTAGAAGAAATGGTAAATATGATTGCAGCCCAGAGAGCATATGAAACAAACTCCAAGTCTATCCAGGCTTCAGATGAGATGCTGCAGACTGCAAATCAGTTAAAGAGATAATTAACTATCAATAAAGCAGTACTAAGCTAAGAGGTGTAAAACTTTGAAGAAGTTAATCATTATCCTGACAGTTTTAATATTTGGAATTGCAACTTTTAATGCTGCTGCTTTCGAAATTAATATAAAAGAAGAAGTAAAGGTTAGAGCTTTGGAGATTACCCTGGATGAAATTGCAGAAATCAAAGCTCCAGAACTTTCTGCTGCAGCAGTAGAAGAATTAAGAAATTTAAGTTTTAAAGATTCTCCTAATCCCGGTTATCAAAAGAGATTGAGTCGGGTGCTGGTAGATTTGACTATTCAAAATTTGGGTTATAAAAAAGATCAATATAAGCTGCAGATGCCGGGAACTGTAATTGTCAGACGCAAAAGCTCTGTGATAACTGAAGCAGAAATTGCTGCTCTGGTTGAGGATTATTTAAAATCTAACCTTGATTTTGAGGCAGAACAGCTAATCATTAAAAGCAGATCTTCTCTTAGTCAAGTTGAAATTCCAGCTGGAGATTATGAGTTAAAGGTTGCCGAAAATCAAAATTTATCACTTCCAAATACAAATTTAAAACTGGAAGTATGGCAGAATGGTGAACAGGTGCGCAGTCTTTTTTATCCGGTCAAAATCAACCTGCTGCTTGAAGTTCTGACTGCAAATAAGGATTTAAATATTAATTCAAAGATTAAAAGGTCAGATTTTGAGATAAAAAATCAGAGCATTTCTGGTGATCCAGAAGAGTTAATTAAAGACTGGTCAGAAGTAGATATAAATAATGTAAAGCTTTCACGTTCTATAAAAAAAGGTGAGGTATTAAAGTCTAGTTATTTAAAGGTCCCCTATGCGGTAAAATGGGGTCAGAAATTAAATCTACAGGTCAAAGTTAATAATATACATGTTTCTACCTTTGTAGAAGCTAAAGAAAGAGGAAAAATAGGTGAGATTATAACTGTTGAGAATTTAAATAGTGGTTATCAATTTCAGGTCGAAGTGGTTTCACCAACTGAGGTTAAAATGATCTCAGATTAAGTGGGGTGCAAAAATGAGTTTAAAAAAATTAGAAATATCAGGTATAATACTATTAATTGGTTTTTTAGCTGTTTCTTCTGCAGCTGCAGAATCACTCTGGAGTGATAATTCTAACGATTTATATCAGGATTATCCAGATTATGAAATGGGTGATATTATTACCGTAGTTATCGAAGAAGATGCAAGTGCTATTCAGAGTGCTAATTCAGATGCCAGTCAAAGTAGTGAATATAGTGCTGAAGAAGGCGGAGGATTTCTGGATTTTATTCCATTTTTTGATTTTAGTTATTCTGATTCCGAATCTGCAGATGGACAGACCCAGAGAAGTGGTACTCTCCAGGCGGATATTACTACTGAGGTAGTTGAACTGAGAGAAAACGGTAATTTAAAGATTCAGGGTTCAAAGAGAGTAAAAATTAATGGAGAAATCCAGACAATAGTTCTAGAAGGAGTAATTAGACCTCAGGATATTAATTTTGATAATGAGGTTTCTTCTAAAAGAGTAAGTAATGCCAATATAGAATATGAAGGTGAGGGTGTTGTTGGAGATAAGCAGGACCCGGGAGTTTTAACCAGATTATTCAATTTTATTTTTTAAGCTTTTGAAAGAAGGGATAGTTTGTTTAATTTAAAAAAGCAAAAAATTTCAGTTAAGATAGTAATACTAATGATTTCAGTCTTAATTATTTTTAATACGGCAGCAGCTGCAGCCAACGATCCAGTAGTGGAAATTGGAAATATTACCAGAATCAAAGGCCTGCGTGTAAATCAGTTAATTGGCTATGGTATTGTGGTTGGGCTTAATGACAGTGGAGACTCCAATCGAAGTCAGGCCACAGTCCAGAGTGTTGCCAATATGCTTGAGAATTTTGGAGTTAATGTAACTGGTAATCAGGTTGCAAGCCAGAATATAGCTGCGGTTATGGTTACTGCAGAGCTGCCAGCTGTTGCTCACAATGGTGATCAATTAGATATCACAGTTAGTTCAATTGGTGATGCAGATAGTCTGCAGGGAGGAACACTTCTTTTAACACCATTACAGGCTCCTAATGGACAAATTTATGCTTCTGCCCAGGGACCGCTTTCTGTAGGCGGATATAGTGCTGGTGGTGGAGGTAATTCAGAAGTTCAAAACCATCCGACTGTTGGTAAAATTCCAAATGGGGCTTTAGTTGAAAAAGAAATTAATTCTAGTTTAGATGGCAGCAATTTAACTTATGTACTTTCTAATCCAAATTTTAAAACTGCAGGTCAGATAACTACTGCAATTAATAAAAATTTTGGTGATGGTACAGCTCAGGCCTTAAATGCATCTACAATCCATATTTCAATGCCGAAAAATTTTAATAACAGTATGGTAGATTTTATTGCTGAGGTTAATAGCTTAAAAGTAAGACCAGCTGTTAAAGCAAAAGTTGTAATTGATGAGAGAACCGGTACTGTAGTTTTCAGCCATAATGTTCATATTTCTACTGTAGCAGTTGCACATGGTAATTTATCTGTTAGGATTACCACTCAAGAGCAGGTTTCTCAGCCACCTCCATTTAGTGAGGGAGAAACTACAGTGACTGAAGATGTTCAAATAGAAGTTGACGAAGGTCAGGAAAGTAATATGTTGATTGTTAGTCAGGAAAACACTATCGAAGATTTAGTCACAGCTTTAAATGCAATTGGAGCAACACCGCGGGATATTATTTCTATTATCCAGAAGATTGATGCGGCTGGATCTCTACATGCAGAACTAGAAATACAATAATAACTTCTATAATTACTGCTATTTAAAAAAGAAGGTGAAAAAATGGTGGAATTAAATAATAATTATCATCAAATTGCTCAATATCAATTAAATAATCAGCAGCAAATACAGGCTCAAAATAAGATTAATTCTGCTGCTAAAAATGAAGAAAAGCTGGAAGAAGTAGCTGCGGAATTCAGTTCTATATTTATTGAAAAGATGTTTTCAGCTATGAAAAAGACCCTCTCAGATGAGAAAATGATTGATGGCGGTTATGCAGAAGATGTGTTCTCTGATATGCTGTATAGAGAATACAGCCAGATGGCTGGCAAACAGGGGATGCTGGCTGAACTTAATCAGGTCCTGGTTGAGCAGCTTAAAAACTCCTAATTTATCTAAAACAGTCATGATAACAGCCGGGTTTACTTCCTTTAAGCTCTGGTGTTGGGTGAAAGAGCTTATTTTAGAATAATATTTTGACAATTTATTTTGTCTGATGTATAATATATACAATTAGAAAAGCTAATAGAGATTAGCTTAAAAATTAGTTGAGATTAGTAAAAACCAAAAGGAGAGATGAGTTGAGATGAGAATTAGCACAAAAGATTTAGCACAGGCGGCTTTGTTGGTAGCAATAGGATTTATTTTACATGCATTTTTTCCTCCAATTGTAATGGGGATGAAACCTGATTTTGCTCTGGCGATGATGTTTATTTTATTGATCATCAAACAGGATTTTAAATTAGGTTTTTTAGTAGCAGTATCTACCGGAATCTTTACTGCTTTAACTACAGGTTTTCCTGGAGGACAGGTGGCAAATATGGTTGATAAATTATTAACTTTTATAATAATTTATCCTTTAATTCCAATTATAGTTAAACTGCCATCCAGAAGATTATCTACAGGTATTATAACAGCATTTGGTACGATGTTAAGTGGAGGAATCTTTCTCGGAACAGCTGCTTTATTGGTCGGCTTACCTGGCCCATTTACTGTATTATTTTCTACAGTAGTAATCCCGGCTGCTGTTGTAAATACTATCACAGCAGTTATAGTCTTTAGTGTAGTTGATTTTGCAATGGATGTAGAAGTTAAGGATGCGGAAAATGAAGCATTATAGTTTAAAAATTTAAGTTTTATTAAACCTCTCATTGATTTGAGAGGTTATTTTTATCTAAAAGAGTTAAAAAAACCTTATTCAAGCTGCTCTATTGGAGGAGCGTTTCATCGACTGGGTAATTAATCTAACTATAGTAATGAAAAAATTTAAAATAAAGGTTGCACACTCAACTGATTTTTGTTATACTTTTATAAAGATAGTTGAGAATGCAACTAATATATAAGAGGTGGAACTATGAGAATAAATGCGCCAATTGGAAAATGGATAACAAAATTGTATAAAGATCATGATCAATTTGTGGATAATTTATTAGCAGATTATAATTTGAATCACAGTGAAGCAAATCTGTTGATTTACCTCTACAAAAATGGGGATGGTATTAGCCAAAACAAACTAAAAGAAAATTTAGCAGTAGATAAAGCAACTATATCTAGAGGTATTTACTCTTTAATTGAAAAAAACTATTTAAAGAAGAGAAAATCTCCAGAAGACGGCAGAGTTAATTTGATTTATTTAAGTGAAAAAGCTGAGGCTGTCAAAGAGGAAATAAATGATATTTATCAGCAGTGGTTCCAAATTTTTATTGATAAAATAGGAGAAAAAGAAGCTAAAAGAGTACTTGATAATTTAAAAAAAATGTACGAAATTGTTCAAACAAAGAATAGTTAGCTGTTATTAATTTTTTCACTTTTATTTATCACAACCGGAGGAGCAGTAATCTATGAGAAAAATATTAAAACACAATAAATTAATAGTAATTATAATATCACTAATAACCGTTTTTTTTCTTTTTCAATTACCTAAAATAGAAATTAATAATGATATTCAGGTGTTTTTACCAGATGATCATCCAACAAAAATAAGTAATAATCGATTAGATGAGATATTTGGAGAAAGTGATAGCATAGTGACAGCGGTTAAATTTAAAACGGGAGAGATATTTAGTCCCCCAAATTTAGAGACACTGTCAAAGTTAAGTTCTGAACTAGAAAATATTCCCAGTATTGACGAAGTTACTTCATTAACAAATGCTGACTATATTGAAGGTAGTTCTGAAGGGATGATTGTAGAAGAACTTGTGGAAGAATTACCCACAAATAAGGAAGAAAGTAGAAAAATAAA
>JASMSZ010000145.1:0-1364 GCA_041694515.1 Halanaerobium sp. | reverse complement strand
CTTCTGCAAGTTTTGTACCCTGATATCTATTGGCAGAACGGATAAAAATAAGCTGCTCACTGCTGCGGGCCAGCATAAAAAGTTCATCCCCGGCCTCTGCGGCATCAGCATAGAGTTGATCATCATCTTTAATCAAAAATGGCTCTTCGACATCTTCTGCAGCCCCATAACCTCGGCTGATAATAGCTGTCTTATATTCTGATTTTAATGCTTCCGCTAAAAGAGCTGTAAAAGGAGTTTTTCCGGTTCCTCCGGTAGTAATATTACCAATACTGATTACCGGTACCCCGGCTTCGTTTTTCTTTAAAATATTATTTTGATATAAGACTGATCTAATTTTAGCCAGCTGGGAGTAAACAAGTGAAAGCAGAAATAAAATAAAACGAATTACAGCCGCCGTTTTGCCCCTTTTTGAACCATCTATTATTTTTTCTAAATACCTCTGCAGTTTATCCATATAATTAATACCACCATTACTTTTTGACTATTTCAGCTGCTCTTAAATTAACTGCTTCCATTTTTTTTTCTAGAATTTTTTGTTTTGCTTCCATTTCCAGATCAGCCTCAAAAGAAAAAGGCTCGCCAAAAACCAGAGCAGTTTTACTAAAAGGCAAAGGAAGCAAAAATTGATCCCAGCTGCTGAAATTTTTCTTCCAGCGAGATTCTACCCCAATTGGAACCAGCAGAGAACCTGCCTTTTCCTGCAGAAAAATAATTCCGGGTTTAACCTGATGCAGCGGACCAGTTGGGCCATCAGGTGTAATTGCTGCACTTCCCCCTTTTTTTAGTTTTCTATATAATTTTAACAGAGAGCGACTTGCTCCTTTACTGCTTGAACCCCGAACAGTTTCCCAGCCCAACCTCACTAAAACTTCAGAAATATAGCTGCCATCTCGGCTCAAGCTTGCTAATGCATAAATCTTTAGGTCCCGCAAAAAATAGGAAGGAACCCAGAGGTTTCCATGCCAGCAGGAAAACACAAGTGACTCCTGCTGATCAAGCATTCCTTTAACCTGCTCCCAGCCTTCAACTTCTAATTTATAAGAAAAATTGGCAGCTTTAATTAAATAATAAGCTAAAGAAGGAATTATTCTTTTTTCTAATTTTCTTTTTTGAGATGCCATCAATTTCTCCTCCTTTTTATCTAATTAAATTTAAGCATTGGGGTCTTCAATAAACTGACCCTGATACAGAGAAGCATATTTGCCCTGCTTGGCAAGTAATTCCTGATGACTTCCCATTTCCATAATCTCACCCTGTTCTACTACCACAATCTTATCTGCATTTTTGATAGTAGAAAGTCGATGAGCAATAATAAAGGTTGTCCTATTTTGCATCAAATGTTCTAATGCTTCCTGAACCAG
>JASMSZ010000144.1:0-12050 GCA_041694515.1 Halanaerobium sp. | reverse complement strand
GGTGGCAGCATCCAACTAAAGGCTTAATTCCACCCGGAGTTTTTATCCCGCTGGCAGAGGAAAATGGGTTTATCAAAGAAATTGGTAACTGGGTTTTAGAAAAAGCCTGTCGAGAGATTAAGCTGCTAAATGGTCAACTTGAAAGTGATTACTATCTTTCGGTTAATGTCAGTCCAGAGCAGTTTATAGCTAAAGATTTTATTACAACTGTAGAAAATGCGCTTAATAAAACTGGTCTTGAACCCCAGAATCTAGAATTAGAAATTACCGAAAGGACAACTGTAGAAAACATTGATTATACAATTGAAGTTCTGGACCGACTAAATCAAATGGGAGTTAAAACAGCTATTGATGATTTTGGAACCGGTTATTCTTCCTTAAATTATATTAAGGAATTTGCAATCAATACTTTAAAAATTGACAAATCATTTATTGATGACTTTTTAGACAATCTCAACAATCGGGCCATCGTCAACACGATTATTACTCTGGCTCATAATCTGAACTTAAGTGTAGTTGCCGAAGGTGTAGAAACCAGGGAACAGGCTGAACAGCTCAAAAAAGCAGGCTGTGATATTATTCAGGGTTATTACTACAGCCATCCGGCCCCCCTCAAAAAATCATTTCGAAATTAAAAAATAGTTGAAAGTAATTAATAAATAATTAAACACACAACGCAGAAAACCGCTTCCTTATTAAAATCGGGAAGCGGTTTTAATTTATACTATTTGAACTGTCTCTTATTTATCAAACTTAAGCATTCTTAATTTATTTATGGAGCTTAATTATTTATTTAATACTAAAAAACTTATTTCTGTTCTTTTTCAAAAACAGTAATTATACTCTGCCAGGCGGCTCTGATATGATCTTCGGCACAGTTCCGTGCCCGATCGGCATCTCCACTGCTGATTGCCTCAGCCAATTCTTTATGTTCAGCCAGAAATTCCTGCATCCGGCCTTCCCGAGAAAAACTGCTGCGGCGAAAACGGGTAGCCTGTTCGAAAAGCGTATCTAAAAATTTCTCCAGCCACTTATTATTGGAGGCTTCTTTAATTATCCGGTGAAAGGCAACATCGACCCGGATACAGCCCCGCTGATCATTATGCTCAATATACTCTTCCAGCTCTTCTGTATATTCTTTGAGAAGTTCTTTCTGCTTTTCATCAATATTCTGAGCTGCCAGATAAGCAGCCAGCCCTTCCAATTCAGTTCTTAACTGGAAAATATCATCAATTTCTTTTTTAGTTTCTATTCCAGCCACAAAGACTCCCTGCTGTGGAATTATGTTAATTAGCTCCTCCTGTTCCAGCATTCTAAAAGCTTCGCGAACCGGAGTTCTGCTGACACTGAGCTCATCCGCTATCTCCATCTCAGTAATTTTTTCCCCAATCATCAGCTCACCTTTTAAAATTGCCTCCCGCAAAACATTGTAAACCTGCTTGCGTAAGGGTTCATAACTATAAGAATCAATCGCATTTAAATTAAATTTGCTCATACTCTATCACTTCCTTCTCAAATTATTATAACTCTGAGGGTTCAATTCCCACATCTGCTAAAAAACGCTCAAAGCCCTTATATCCTATTGAATTATTTTTATAAACACCAGCATCTTCCAGAACCCGGCTGAATTTGCCGGCAACTTCAACTTCTACAACTTTTTCGGCCTCTTCCTCACTTAAATTAATGCCGTATTCGTTTTTTAGCTCGCTTACCCAGGCTAAGTGTTTTTCCAAACCTTCCTGCTGCTCCAGTTCTTCCAGCTTAAGATCTCCACTGAGATAACTGGAAATCCAGTTTAATTCCTTTTTCAGTCGTCCGGGCAGAATTGCCCTGCCCATAACTTCAATCAAACCAATATTTTCCTGCTTTATATGATGTAAATCTGCATGAGGATGAAAAATTCCGGCCGGATATTCTTCGCTCCTGCGGTTGTTGCGCAGTACTAAATCCAGCTCATAAACTCCCTCTTTTCTCCGGGCAATGGGGGTAATAGTATTATGTGCCTTCTGTCTGCCATCAGCCTGAGAAAAAGCTAAAATATCAAGATCTGAATCAGAATACTGACGCCAGTTCTCCAGGATTTTAGCAGCCAGGTTGATAATATCTTCTCTGGCCTCAGCCCTTAATCTAATAACTGACATCGGCCACTTAACTCTGCTGATTTCCACCTCTGGAAAAGCCGGGTGCTGATAAAACACTTCTGCTTCAGCCTCTTCCATCGGAAAAATATGGCGCCCACCCTGATAGTGATCATGATTTAAAATCGAACCACCGACCAGCGGTAAATCAGCATTGGAACCGATAAAATAATGTGGAATCTGATCAATAAAGTCCAGCAGCACTGCAAAAGTATTTTTATCAATCTGCATCGGAATATGTTCTTTATGAAAAACTATACAGTGTTCATTGTAATAAACATAAGGAGAATACTGCAAAAACCAGTCTTCATTCTGCAGTTTTAAAGGTACAACTCTGTGATTTTGACGGGCCGGATGGCTGAAAGTTCCTGGAAAACCAACGTTCTCCAGGCAGAGATAACATTTAGGATAGTTACTCTGCGGCTCTTCTTTTGCTCTTGCAATCTCATCTGGATCTTTTTCCGGCTTGGAAAGATTAATAGTAATCTCAATCTGACCGTAATCACTTTCGGCCTTCCAATTTAAATCCCGGTCAACTCTGGCCTGACGGATGTAATTACTTGCCTTTGCAAAATTATAGTATTCATCTGTAGCCCTTTTAATCCCCTCTAGATCCGCAGTCCTGTAAAAACGCCGTCCAATCTCAGACTGTCGGGGGGTCATTGCTCCCATAATCTTAGTATCTAAAAGATCCCTTTCTGTTACCCGATCACTTATCAATTCCTTTTCTACAGCAAAATCTAAAAGCTGATCCAGTAAAGTCTGAGGCTCAGACGGTACTTCAAAATCATCTGCTGTCAGTTCCCGGGCAGGACTGGCTTTGATATCCAGAATATCTCTAATCTGATTGCGAGCAGCAACCTTATCCCAGTCACCAAGCAAATTATTGGCTTCACCATAAACTAATAATTTTTCTATAAGCTGATTAATTTTTTCTACTTCCACAATTCAACCTCCTGTCAAATACTAACTGTAAAAAATCCAGTTATCAGCAAAAATTTTATCGAAAAACCTGGCTTAAAGCTTAACAACAGTCTCTTCGGCAGCCGATTTGCGCATAGCATCCATAACTTTGAGATTGGCGTAAGTTTCCTCATCTACTTTAAGAGGGACTTCCGTATCATTGAGAACTGCCTCAGCAAAAGCTTCAACTTCCAGCAGATACTGGGGACCTGTCTCCACTGGAATTCTTTCCACTTCTCCATTTTTATCAAGCAGAAAATAATTATCTTCCAGCCAGGAGAAAAATCCTGGAACTCGAATAATTCCTTCAGTACCTACAAGCTCTAAATCCTGTTCATTATAGGAAGTTAGACTGTAATAAAGACTGGCAAATCTTCCACCTTCAAAATAGAGGGCTGCACTACCGCTTAAATCAACTCCGTCAGCAGTTTCTTTTTCAAAGAAATTGGCAGCTTTTGTAGGCAGCCCCCCCATTAAATAACGGGCAATATTTACTGTATAACAGCCGATGTCATTTAAAGCTCCACCGTCCAGCTCAGCATTAAAGCGGATATCATCCGATCGATCACTAATATCAAAAGCGAAATTACTTTTGATTTCTTTAATCTCACCAATAACTCCTTTTTCGATCATTTCCTTGAGCTTAATCACAAAGGGTTGAAATCTATACATAAATGCTTCCATCAGCTTAACCTTGTGCTTTTGAGCTGCTGCAAACATCTCTTCTGCTTCCTTTTTGCTTTTACCAGAAAGAGGTTTTTCGCATAAGATATGTTTACCGGCTTCTGCCGCTTTAATTGTCCATTCTTTATGCAGCCCATTGGGTAGTGGAATATAAACTGCCTCTACCTCTTTATCTTCCAGTAATTTTTGATAGTCAGTATAATATTTATCTGCTCCAAATTCTTTAGCAAAATCTGCAGCTTTTTCTTTGCTGCGGCTGGCCACTGCATATAATTCTGAATTGTCAGCTCCTAAAATACCAGGTATAACTGCCTTGCGGGCAATATTGGCACATCCTAAAATTCCCCATTTAACTTTTTTCATTATCAAATCACTCCTCTAAAACTCTATTTTTTGTCTAACTTCTTACTTTCTTATCTCTTTTCCTAAATTATTATTTCTTGAAAAAAGATTCAATTCCTTTTTTAACTGTAAAAATTAAGATATAAAAGATAAAACTCAGCCTCTTAAAAGACTGAGTCTATCTATATTTTTATTAATTTTTAAGATAAAATTTTAACCCTTAACTGACCCAGCAAGCATTCCTTTAATAAAGTAGCGGCCAAAAATTATATAAACTAAAAGTGTTGGCAGTGCAGTTATAATTGCTCCACTCATCTGAACATTCCACTCTACAACCTGACTACCAGCTAAATTGGTTAAAGCTACTGTAATCGGCTGACTCTGAGTTTCAGTTAAAGTCACCGCGAAAAGAAATTCATTCCAGATATTTGTAAACTGCCAGATGAAGACAACTACAAAAGATGGAATAGAAATCGGAAAAAAGATATAGCGGTAAATACTAAAAATATTAGCACCATCCACCTTGGCCGCCTCGGTCAGGGCATTAGGTACATCCTGATAATAATTTCTAAACATTAAAGTAGTAATCGGCAGTCCATAAACCACATGAACTAAAATCAACCCCGGTATAGAACCATAAAGTCCGATCGTCTGCATAAACTGCACCAGCGGAAATAAAATACTCTGATAGGGAATAAACATTCCAAATAAAATCAGAGCAAAAATTGTATCTGAACCTTTAAACTTCCAGTGGGACAATACATAACCATTCATTGAACCCAATATAGCCGAAATCAGAGTTGCCGGAATCACCAGATAAAAACTGTTAAGTACATTTGGTGCCAGCTTGGCAAAAGCCTCTGTAAATCCTGCAAAAGAAATGGAAGAAGGCAGCTGCCACATTGTATTAATCGATACATCAGCAAAAGGTTTTAAACTGGTGCTAAGTAAAACATACATTGGAGTTAGAAAAAACACAGCAAAGGCAATTAAAATAATATATCGAATTACTTTTTCTCGGGTTGTCATTTTTCCATCCATGGCTTACTCCTCCTTAAAGCTGTTGACCAAATAAGGTATAATCAGCAGTCCAACCATCATTAAGAGCACAATCGCAATTGCCGAACCTGTAGAATAGCGATTGGATCTGAAGGTGGCCTCAAACATATAGACTGCAGGAATGTCTGTAACATTATTTGGTCCACTACCTGTCATTGCATAGATTAAAGCAAAGGCTTTAAGTGAAACATGAGCCAGAACTATAATCGCCGAAAGAGTAATTGGCTTTTGAATTGGAAATAGTATTTTAGTAAAAATCTGCCACTTGCTGGCACCATCAATTCGAGCTGCTTCGATAAGCTGCTGATCAATACCCCGCAGACCGGCAAGCCACATGGCCATTGTATAACCCGAATACTGCCAGACAGCAGCTATAATAACTGCAACTAAAGCAACATTAAATCCAAAAAAACTGTTAGTACTGGTAAACCAGCCCCACTGCAGACTATTTAAACCAAGCTGCTCAAAAAGCAGGTTAATACCCCTGGGATTATTGGGCAGACGGCCGGGAGCAAAAATCCAGCGCCAGACTGTACCTGTTACAACAAAGGAAATCGCCATTGGAAAAAGATATAGGTTCTGAAAAAAATACCCTCCCTTAGGCTTGTTATTTAAAATTAATGATAATAAAATTCCAATTGCCAGACAGCCCAGAATAAAAAAGAGTGTAAAATAAAGGGTATTCCAGAGATCTGTCTGAAATCTTGATTCCTGAAAAAGTCCTAAATAATTATCCAATCCCACATAATCTTTAGCCTTCCGCATAAAATTAGAAAAAGTGTTCCAGTCTAAAAGTGAGATTTGAATACTGCGGCTAATAAAGCCATAAACAAAAACCGATAGGGTAATTATTGATGGTGATAAAATTGCAAGTGAAGTAAGTGATTCTTTATGTTTTCTTTTCATTTCTATCACTCCATAAAATAAATCTTCCCCTCCCAGACATTCAGGAGGGGAGATATTTTCATTCTTTACTGAAATTACTTACTGCATCAATATTATAATTTTGATAAAAATTCCAGTCAGATAAAACTAAATATTACTTTACATACTCCTTATGATTCTGCTGGAAACTTTCAAAAGCCTGATCTACATCACCAGTTGCAATAAATTCGTTGATTGTATCATTCATTGCTGTGATAAATCCTTCTGGAGCTGCAGAACCGTGAACAATAGAAGGTGCCAGGGTATCACTAGCGAAATCTTCCATTGCACTTGTTAAATAAGGATCGTATTTGCTCTTATCAGCATCTAAACGCGCAGGAATTGAACCTTTAATTGGGTTAAATGTATCCTGTCCTGCTTTTGATGAAATTATTTTTAACCACTTTTTAGCATTTTCTGGATGTGGTGCACCTTTTGGCAGACCAAAAGTATCAGTTACAACTATAAAGGTACCTTCTGTACCTGGAACTGGTGTCCAGCCAAATTCTTCCCCTGGTGTCCAGCCTAATGTCTTAAGATAACCTTCTGCCCAGTCACCCATAATATTAAATCCTGCTTCTCCTTCATTTACCAGTTGAGTAGCGTCCTGCCAGGTAAGAGCAGAGTGATCTTCGTTTACATACTGCATAATATCTTTAAAGTGTACGAGTGCTTCTCTAATTGCTGGATCATCAGCAGCAGTTTCACCGTTCCAGAGGCCATTATAGCCATCAGGACCTAAAGTTGCTACTAATAATGTTTCAAAAATTTGTCCTGCAGGCCATTTATTTGTATCACCCATGGCAAGCGGAACAACTCCAGCTTCATCTAATTTAGCTAAAGCATCTTTAAAGCTCGCTAAATCTGTTGGAGGCTCAACATTATTTTCTGCAAGTACTTTATTGTTATAAAACATAATATTTGAGCGGTGAACATTAACAGGAATAGAATAATATTCGCCTTCATAAGAAGACATTTCTAAAATCTGCTGATTAAATTTGTCTTTTACTCCCCACTCTTCCAGCAGGCCAGTAATTGGCTTCATCATTCCAGTTTTAACATAAGTGTTAACTAACTCAGCTCCACCATGTACCTGAAATGAATCCGGAGGATTTCCACCGACCATTCTAGTTTTAAGCACAGCCTTAGCATTAGAACCAGCACCACCAGCAACGGTAGCATTAATAACTTCAATATTGGGATATTGTTCATTGAAAAGTTCAATTAAAGCATTCAGACCTTCTTCTTCTCCACCACCGGTCCACCAGCTAAAAATTTCAACTTCATTTTCGTTCTGAGCCAGCGCTGAAAAACTGAAGACAAACATCAAAGTAACCATCAATATGACACTCAGTAATGCACTCTTTTTTAACAACATTTTTTGTCCTCCTTATTTTTTTATTCAGACTTAAGAAATGTGTAAACAGAATAGAAACTCCTAATCTAATTACCACCTCCGTTGAACAAATGTTCAGTTTTCTAAAGCTAAATAAAATAACAATTAAATACCCTTGCAAAACAAATCATAGATTCATTCTATCTATATATCATTATATCATACTTAGAGAAAATTAAAAGATTATTTTGAAAATTAATTTTTTCAAACAAAGTCAGCCCCTGATTTCAGACTGACCTGTTTTAAAAAGTTAATAAAACAGCAGTATTCATCTCATAATCGCAATTATAAAATCAATTATTTTTAAAACGATCCTTTAAAAACATACCTTTACTATCTTTTAGTCTTTCTTTTTTTTCCTCAGCTGGCTCATCTCCCTGACTAAAATCATTAATCATTTTGGAGCGGCAGCTGTCACAGAATAATCCAGATTTGATTTCACAGCCGCAGCGTTTGCATTTTAAAGTATAATCAATTAGCAGTCCTTCAGCAGCCAGTCTTTCCTCCCGCATAAACTTAATTATCAGTTCTTTTTCCACACCAGTTTCTTTAGATACTTTGATTACTGTAGAATTAGGATGTTCCCACAGGTACTCTTTAACTATCTCAAATTTTTCTTCCTCACTTGATCGACAATCGGGACAAACTTTCTGTCCGGCTGAAGAAAATAATTTCCCGCATTCCTTACAATTTATTAACTCCATTATACTCAACTCCCTGATTATTACTTCATTTTAAAATAATAAAAACCATACTAAAATTGTTTCCATATTTACATTATAACACAGAGTCATTTAAGCCTCCAGAGTTTTTAAGACATTTTTTGACAAATTCAGCCTGAAATCATATAATCTTTATCTGGATAGTCGAATATTTAAAGAGGTTTTTGCGATCAAACAAAGAATATATAAATTAGTGATCAAGAAAATTTAGGAGGTCAAAAAATGCTTAAAGTTTTAATCTGTGATGATTCTGCTTTTATGAGAAAAATATTTTCGGATACTATAGAAAAAGATCCAGAACTGGAAGTTGCAGCAACCGCTTATAACGGTCAGGACGCCCTCCGTAAACTTAAAAAAATAGATGTTGATCTTTTAATGTTAGATGTAGAAATGCCAAAATTAAATGGCCTTGAAACATTGGAGATTGTTAAAAATAAATATCCAGAAATACCAGTGATTATGGTCAGTGCTCTCGATAACCGCGAGACCGTATTTAAAGCCCTGGAGCTGGGAGCTTTTGATTTTATTCCCAAGCCTTCAGGTTCTATTTCCTTAAACATTGATTCAATCAAAGCGGAACTATTAATGAAGCTTAAAGCTGCTGCAGATTCTAATGGTAGTTTTAAAAAGAAAAAAGTTAAAAAAAGAGTGATTAAAAACAGCGGTTCCTTTCCGATTGTAGCAGTTGGCGCATCTTCTGGCGGCCCCCGTGCTTTAAATACATTATTCGAAGCTATTGGTCAAAATTCTACAGCAGCCTTTGTAATTGTCCAGCACATGCCGGCCGGTTTTACAGAAACACTGGCAGAAAGATTAAATAATATTTCTGGTCTTAAAATTAAAGAAGCTGAAGAAGGTGATCGTTTAAAACCCGGTCATGGTCTCCTGGCTCCTGGTGATTTCCATTTAGAAATTGACAGCCAGGGTAAGGTTAAGCTAAATAAAAAAGACAGACTTCACGGTGTCCGTCCCTGTGTTGATTACATGATGCAGAGTCTTGCCGAACATTTTGATGGCGGCAGACTTCTGGGAGTTATTTTAACCGGAATGGGCCGTGATGGAGCCGAGGGAATGTCTGCTATTGTAAATAAGGGTGGATATGGTATAATAGAATCTAAAGAGACAGCACTGGTTTATGGTATGCCTTCTTCAGCAGTAAAAGCTGGGGCCTATCATGAAATTAAAAGAATAGATGAAATCGGAAAAAGAATTACAGAAATTGTGGAGGGATAAATTTAAATGGGAATTACTTTTACAGAGTTTAAAGATCGGGCAAAGGAAATTTTGAATATTGATTTAGATGGCTATAAGTTAGATCGAGTAGAGAGAAGAACCAAAAGTTTGATGCGCAGATATCAGGTAGACGATTTTGATAAGTGTATTGATTTAATTAAGCATGACACCGAATTTAAAGATGCTTATCTAAACCACTTTACTATCAACACCTCAGAGTTTTTTCGCAATCCGGAGAATTTTGAATTTTTACAGTCAGATGTATTTCCAAAACTATTTGCAGAAAAGAAAAAGGTTAAAATCTGGAGCGCTCCCTGTTCTAACGGCTCAGAACCCTATACCATGGCAATCATTTTAAAAGAAATGGGAATCAGCCCCGGTAAATTCGAAATCTATGCTACAGACTTGGATCATACAATTTTAGATACTGCCCGCCAGGCTGAATATAAGGAGAATTCTCTAAAAAATATTTCGGATAAAATCTTAAATAAATACTTTAAAGAGAGTTCTGACGGCAAAACTTATGCCCTGAACTCCGAAATTAAGAGGATGGTAAAATTTGAGCAGAAAGATTTAATTAATGCTCGTTTTAAAACCGACTGGGATCTAATATTAAGCCGCAACTTTTTTATCTATTTAACCAAAGATATGAAAGATCAGCTGATTAAGAAATTTACTTCTGTTTTAAATCCGGGCGGCTACTTTTTCCTCGGTAATACTGAATATATCTTCTCACCTGAAAAATATGGACTGAATAAAATTTTCCAGTCGTTTTATAAATATCAGGGCTAGTTTAATATTCTGGCTCAACTTTTAATCGCCCTCAGGGGCGATTTTTCTTTTTAACTTGTAATTATCTGCAGATAGGTGTATAATTACATTGAAATAGACGTATATGTATATCACACAAATTATCTGAGGTGATTAAGCATGAGTGAAAAAAAAGAACGCCTGCAATTTTATATTGACCAGGATGCAAATGAGAAACTGGGAATTATTTCTGAAAAACTTGAGGTTTCCAAAGCATCTCTGGTGCGAGAGGGAGTCAATAAAATACTAAAAGAAAAGCTGCCTTTAGAAAAAGATACAGCCTATGATCTTATCGGCTTGATAGATGAAGAGCTTGAGGATAATAATATTGCAAAAAACCATAATCAATATTTATATGCTGAAAAGAGGCCAAAAGATGAATAAATCTCAGCTTTTTTTAAAACTCACAAACGAAACAATTTTCGTAGACACCAGCGCCTGGTTTGCCTTATTAAGTAAAAATGATAAAAATCATCAAAAAATCAAAAATATTTATCAAACTATCTTAGAAAATAATAATACTTTAATCATTTCCAATCAGGTCCTTGGAGAAACCTTTACTCTAATTAGATATAAAATCGAAAATAATAGTTTACCTTTCAAGTTTATCGAACTAATTAATAAATCAATGATGATCAAAAAAATTCATATTGAAGCAAAAACAGAAAAAAATGCGATAAAAATCCTTGAGAATTACAAAGACCAGCGATTTAGTTATGTTGATGCTACTTCTTTTGCAGTTATGAATAGACTTGATCTTAAATATGCTTTAAGTTTAGATCGCCATTTTGCAGCAGCAGGATTTATAATACCCTAAATAATAACAACCAGCCCAAACCTAAATTCTAAATGGGTTGGGCTGGCTTTAATATTAATTCCTCGGAGGGTGGAATTTTATTAACTTTTTAATTTGAACTAATTAACTTCTGCTTCGACTTTTTTCATAGCCTCAATTATCATTTCCTCTGTAACCTGCATCGGCATCTTGAGCATTACTGTATCATTAACCGATTTGGCTGCTGTTTTTTTAAGGTTTTCTTCGGTAAAGGAAAGTTCCAGACCTTTAAATGAAGGCACTAATCCAAGCTGATTGAAAAAGTCAATCACATCATCTATATAAGCCTGCGGCTTGGCTTCTAGATAGAGCTGAACAACAATTCCATAGCCAACTTTTAAACCGTGTAAAAGCTCATGTGATTCCTCGATTGCAGTCATCCCATTATGGATACCGTGAGCTGCTGCTCCCCGGGAAGTATTCTGGCCTAAACTCTGAATGATTGTGGTCAGATAAATATTTAAGTCTATAACTTCCATTAGTTCTGGACCCAGTTCATTGTTTTCACACTGCTCAACTGCTGTAATAGCTTCCTTTCGCATTTTATTATATAAAATTTCAGCTAAATTCATAGCCACTACAGTTTCCAGGCTGGGATCATCAATTCCACTGGCAACAGCCTGACCCTCATACCATTTGGCCAGTGAGTCTAAAATACCGGACTTTAAATATTTTGCGGGTGCTTCTGCAATAATCTGGGGATCCACCATTACCAGCCGGGGATTTTGAGTCATAAAATAATCTCTCTCAAACTGGCCAGCTTCTGTATAAACTACAGCAAAAGCTGAGCCGGCAGCACAGGTGGCAGCAATTGTAGGAACTGCCGCAGCCGGAAGCCGCATATCTTCTGCAGCTGCTTTGGCCGTATCAATTGCTTTTCCTCCCCCGACTCCAATTATTAAATCAGCATTCATCGCTTCTGCTTTTTCCTTTATGAGATCTAT
>JASMSZ010000143.1:0-13037 GCA_041694515.1 Halanaerobium sp. | reverse complement strand
AATGCTCTTACTTCTGCTCCACCATAGTTTGCTAACACATTTGTGATTGCTGCTGTTAGTGTTGTTTTCCCATGGTCAACATGTCCTATTGTTCCTATGTTAACATGTGGTTTGTTTCTTTCAAATTTTGCTTTTGCCATTTTCTTTTCCTCCTTATAAATTTATCTATTCTCCAATAATTTCTTCCGCAATACTTTTTGGTGCCTGTTCATAATGAGAGAACTGCATTGTATAAGTTGCTCTACCCTGAGTTTTAGAACGAAGATCAGTTGAATAACCAAACATCTCAGAAAGTGGTACATGAGCACTAACTACCTGAGCATTACCTCTTGGCTCCATACCTTCTACTTTTCCACGGCGTCCATTAAGATCACCCATAACATCTCCCATGTATTCTTCGGGAGTAACAACTTCAACACTCATTACTGGTTCTAAAATAGCAGGACCAGCTTTTTTAGCTCCCTGTCTGAAACCCATTGAACCGGCGATTTTAAATGCCATTTCAGATGAGTCAACATCATGGTAACTACCATCATTAAGTGTTACTTTAACATCAACAACTGGATAACCGGCAATAATACCATTTTCCATAGCTTCTCTGATTCCATCCTCTACAGAAGGAATGTATTCACGTGGAATTGACCCACCTGTAATTTTATCTTCAAATTCAAATCCTTCACCTGCAGGCTGCGGCTCAAGATCAATTACAACATGACCATACTGTCCACGACCACCAGACTGACGGATAAATTTACCTTCCACACCGGTAACTTTCTTAGTAATTGTTTCTCGATAAGCTACCTTAGGTTTACCAATATTAGCATCAACTTTGAATTCTCTTAAAAGACGGTCAACAATTACTTCCAGATGTAATTCTCCCATACCTTCAATAATTGTCTGTCCTGTTTCCTCATCAGTGTGAACTCTAAATGTTGGATCTTCTTCTGCTAATCGCTGTAAAGCTTCACCAAGTTTATCCTGGTCTGCTTTACTCTTAGGTTCAATAGCAACACCAATAACTGGTTCAGGGAATTCCATTGCTTCTAAAATAATTGGATTTTCCTGATCACAGATTGTATCACCTGTACTGGTATTCTTAAGGCCAACTAAAGCACCAAGATCACCAGCAAAGATTTCATCTCTTTCTTCGCGGCGGTTAGCGTGCATCTGCAAGATACGACCAACTCTTTCGCGAATATCTGCTGTTGCATTATAGACATAAGAACCTGCTTCCAAAGTTCCAGAATAAGATCTAAAGAAAGCTAACTTCCCAACATAAGGATCAGACATAATTTTAAATGCCAGACCAGAGAAAGGAGCATCATCATCTGCTTCTCTTACTTCAGTTTCTTCTGTTTCTGGATTAAAACCTTCAATTGGTGGTACATCAATTGGAGACGGTAAGTAGTCAAGCACTGCATCCAGCAGCATCTGTACACCCTTGTTTTTAAAGGCAGAACCACACAAAACTGGAATAACATTTACTTTAAGTACTGCCTGACGTAGTAATTTTTTAATATCATCAGTACTTACTTCACCTTCTAAATATTTCATCATAAATTCGTCATCTTCTTCAGCCAGTACTTCCATTAAAATTTCTCTGTATTTTGCTGCCTGTTCTTGCATATCTTCTGGTATTTCAACTCTATTAAAATTAACACCAAGTTCATCTTCATAAACAATAGCGTCCATTTCTACTAAATCAATAACACCATCAAATTTGTCTTCACTTCCAATTGGAAGCTGAATTGGCACTGCATTCGCACCAAGTCTATCTTTCATCATATCAATAGCTCTGAAAAAATCGGCTCCCGTTCTATCCATTTTATTAACAAATGCAATTCTGGGAACTCCATATTTATCAGCCTGTCTCCATACAGTTTCGGATTGTGGTTCAACCCCACCTACAGAACAGAATAAAGCAATTGCTCCATCTAAAACCCTTAAGGATCTTTCTACCTCAACTGTAAAGTCCACGTGTCCGGGCGTATCTATAATATTAATCCGGTTCTCACGCCACTGACAGGTAGTAGCAGCAGAGGTAATTGTGATTCCTCTTTCCTGTTCCTGCTCCATCCAGTCCATAACAGATGCACCATCATGTGTTTCACCCATTTTATGAACTCGACCTGTATAATATAAAATTCTTTCTGTTGTAGTTGTCTTACCTGCGTCAATATGTGCCATAATACCAATGTTACGTGTTTTCTCTAGTGGAAATTGTCGGGCCACTATTCTCCCCCCTTATCTAAAAATTATATACATCACGCAACTAAATTACCATCTGTAATGTGCAAAAGCTCTGTTGGCTTCAGCCATACGGTGGACTTCTTCTTTCTTTCTAACTGCGCCGCCTGTATTGTTATATGCGTCCGTAATTTCTCCAGCAATTCTTTCTCTCATAGTTCTTTCATTACGAGCTCTAGCTGCGGTTACTAACCAGCGTAAGGCTAAAGTTCTTTTTCTATTTTCATCAACTTCTACCGGTACCTGATAGTTTGAACCACCAACACGTCTTGATTTAACTTCAAGAGCGGGCTTAATGTTTTCCAGTGCTTCATTAACTACTGTTAAACCATCTTCACCAGTATTTTCGGAGATGATATCGAGAGCACTGTAAAATGCTTTTTCCGCCAGTCCTTTTTTTCCATCTAACATTAATTTATTAATAATTCTGCTGACAACAACATTGTCATATACCGGATCAGGCAGAACATCTCTTTTTTCTGCTCTATTTTTACGCACTATAATCCCCCCTTTTATTTAGGTTTTTTTACACCATACTTGGAACGTCCCTGTTTTCTGTCTTCAACACCAGCTGTATCGAGTGCTCCTCTTACAATATGATATCTAACACCTGGTAAATCTTTTACTCTTCCACCTCTTACTAATACAACAGAGTGTTCCTGTAAATTATGTCCAATTCCTGGAATATAGGCTGTTACCTCTTTCCCATTAGTTAAACGTACACGAGCTACTTTTCTTAAAGCCGAGTTAGGCTTTTTAGGAGTAGCAGTATATACTCTAGTACAGACACCCCTTTTCTGTGGAGAACCCTCCAAAGCAGGAGCGGAAGTCTTCTTTTTAGTCTTTTCTCGTCCTTTACGGATCAACTGACTAATTGTCGGCATGCAATCCCACCTCCTTCCAGTTATTTCAATAGTGCTGCAGAAGCTGCAGAAACATCGATCCCACAAATTCTGCTCAATTCATTTTTGCTTTCTACAATCTCAAAAGGAATATTATTATCATTAACAGCCTTAAGTATTTCTTTTTTTAAGGCTGGTCAATATCTTTAGCTAAAATATTTTTTTACCTGATTATTTGCTATAGCTTTTAGAGTCTGCCTGCTGCCTACAGGTAAGTCAGCACTGCAATTATTGCCTGGCATTTTAATCAAACCTCCAGATCAAACTATGTTGAGCACACTTAAGTATTTTAACAGCTTTACCTGACCATGTCAAGCAAAAATTAAAAAGAGTTTCTCCTTTTATTAATCTTGTAAATTAAGAACTAATAACTATGTTCTCAGTCCAAATTCACCTGACAATAAAGGAGAAACTCTTATGGTTTATTAAATAGTTTATTAAGGTGTTTAACTTCTCTATAATTTGGCTGCTTTATTCAACTTCAGTTAGATCTTCTGTTAAATCACCAAACTTAGTTCCATCTTCCTTAATTACATCAATATCCCGATAATACTTCATTCCTGTACCGGCTGGAATCAGCTGTCCAATTATTACATTTTCTTTAAGTCCCAATAACGAATCCACTTTCCCATCCAGTGAGGCCTCTGTCAGCACTCTGGTTGTTTCCTGGAATGAAGCCGCAGATAGAAATGAATCTGTAGCAAGAGACGCTTTAGTAATACCTAAAAGTTCTGGTTTTGCAACTGCTGTTTCCTTATTCTCAGCTGCAGCTTCTTTATTTGCCTGACGATAGTCATATCTGTTAACCAGACTGCCAGGAAGCAATTCAGTGCCGCCAGGTTTTATTATTTTTAATTTTTTCAGCATCTGACGACCTATTACCTCAATGTGCTTATCATTAATTTCTACACCCTGGGATCGGTAAACATTCTGTACCTCTTCTATCAGATAATTCTGCACAGCTCTTTCGCCCTTAACTTTAAGCAGTACATTTGGATCAAGTGGTCCTTCAGTCAGCTTGTCTCCAGCTGTTACATAGTCATTATCTTTAACAATCATTTTAGATCCATATGGAATCTTGTAAGTTTTCTTTTTACCATTTTCATTTTCTACTACCACTCGTTTGGAATTTTTCTTTTCAACAATAGTTACATAACCTTCTCTTTCGGTCATAATTGCCTGTCCCTTAGGTGTTCTGCCTTCAAAAAGCTCTTCAACTCTCGGCAGACCCTGAGTAATATCATCTCCAGCAACACCACCAGTATGGAAGGTCCGCATTGTCAGCTGAGTTCCCGGCTCACCAATTGATTGAGCAGCAATAATCCCAATTGCTTCACCGATATCAACTACCTTACCTGTTGCCAGGTTGCGTCCATAACATTTACGACAAACTCCATGCTGTGCTTCACAGGTTAAATTAGTTCTAATTTTAACTTTATCTATACCTGCATTTTCAATTTCACTCATTTTTTTTCTATCTATTATACTATTTTTTTCAACAATAACTTCTCCACTTTCTGGATCTACAATTTCTTCAGCAGTGAAGCGGCCAATACATCTTTCAGATAATGGCTCAACGGCATTTTTGCCTTTAGGGCCAATCGCTTCAACGTATAGACCTTCTTCAGTACCGCAATCTTCTTCTCTAACAATCACATCCTGTGATACATCAACTAAACGCCTGGTTAGATAACCAGAGTCAGCAGTTCTTAAGGCTGTGTCTGCAAGACCTTTGCGAGCACCATGAGTTGATAAGAAATATTCTAACACATCCAGACCTTCCCGGAAACTGGAACGAATTGGAACATCAATAATCCTCCCGGATGGATCTGCCATCAGACCCCGCATACCGGCCAACTGAGAAATCTGAGAAGTATTACCACGTGCACCAGAGATAGCCATAATATAAATATTATTGCTTTCATCAAGGTTTTCTAAAAGTGCATCTGTAACATCATCTTTTGCTTTGTTCCAAATATCTACTACCTTATGATAGCGTTCGTCTTCTGTAATGGCTCCCCGACGGTAATGATTTTCAATCTGGTGAACTTCGTCTTCTGCCTTAGAAACAATATCCGGTTTAGAAGGTGGAATTTCTGCATCACTAACAGCAATAGAGATACCGGATCTTGTTGCATAGTCATAACCCATTGCTTTAATATTATCTAAAGTTTCAGCAGTTTTATCATTACCAACTTCTTCGTATAAATCAGTGATTAAATCTCCTAAATCACTTTTGCCAAATCTCTGATTTGAAAACGGCATTTCTTCCGGTAAAGCCTCATTGAAAATAACTCTACCAATCGAAGTTTCTATAATTTCTCCATCTAATCTAACTTTAACTGGTGCCTGCAGATGTACTCGATCAGTATCATAAGCTTTGATTGCCTCATCTGCATTAGCAAATATTTTGCCAGCACCTTTGCGGTCTTCTTTAATAGTTGTTAAATAAAAGACTCCTAAAACCATATCCTGAGTTGGAATGGTAATTGGCCCACCATCAGCTGGATTTAAAAGATTAGTGGTTGACAGCATTAACAAACGCGACTCAGCCTGCGCTTCTACAGATAAAGGTAAGTGTACTGCCATCTGATCACCATCAAAGTCAGCATTATAGGCCGGACAGACTAATGGATGTAATTTGATAGCTTTACCTTCTACCAGGACAGGCTCAAAAGCCTGAATACCAAGTCTATGCAGAGTAGGCGCACGATTTAAAAGAACCGGGTGATCTTTAATCGCTTCTTCTAAAATTCCCCAGACTGCTTCGTCAACATCTTCTACCATTCTTTTTGCATTTTTTATATTATGAGCATGACCCTCTTCTACCAGGCCTCTCATCACAAATGGTTTGAATAATTCCAGGGCCATTTTCTTTGGCAGACCGCATTGATGCATTTTAAGATCTGGACCAACAACAATAACCGAACGCCCCGAATAGTCGACACGCTTACCAAGCAAGTTTTGACGGAAACGACCCTGCTTACCTTTCAGCATATCACTTAAAGATTTAAGCGGCCTATTTCCTGCTCCGGTAACAGGTCTTCCCCGGCGTCCATTATCAATTAAAGCATCAACTGATTCCTGCAGCATTCTTTTCTCATTCCGAATAATGATTTCGGGTGCTCCAAGATCAAGCAGTCTTTTTAATCTATTGTTACGGTTAATAACTCTTCTGTATAAATCATTCAAGTCGGAAGTAGCAAAACGTCCACCATCTAGCTGAACCATTGGTCTTAAGTCTGGTGGAATAACTGGTATCGCGTTCAGCACAAGATTGGCAGGATTTAAACCAGAATCTAAAAGTCCATCCATAACTTCAAGTCGACGAACAGCTCGTTTACGCCGCTGTCCACTTGCTTCCTTGACTTCTTTTTTAAGTCCTTTAACTTCAGCCTCAACATCAATTCTTCCCAGTAGTTCCTGAATAGCCTCTGCTCCCATAGCAGCCTTAAAAGTATTACCATATTTATTTTTAGCTTCTCTATATTCACTTTCCGGCAGCAGCTGCTTCTCACTTAATGGTGTGTCACCAGGATCGGTTACTATATAATGTACAAAATAGATAACTTTCTCTAATGCTCTTGGTGACATATCCATTATTAAACCCAGACGACTGGGGATACCTTTGAAATACCAAATGTGTGTGCATGGTGCAGCCAGTTCAATGTGCCCCATTCTTTCTCTTCTCACTTTGGATCTTGTTACCTCTACTCCACAGCGGTCACACACAACACCTTTATAACGGACTCGCTTATACTTTCCACAGTGACATTCATAATCCTTGGTCGGTCCGAAAATTTTCTCACAGAATAAACCATCTTTCTCCGGTTTTAAAGTTCTGTAATTAATTGTTTCCGGCTTTTTAACCTCTCCCCGGGACCATTCACGTATCTGTTCTGCAGAAGCAACTCCGATCCTCATTGAATCGAAATTATTCACATTTAACAAGGGTCTCTCCCCTTTCTATATTGGAATTATTCGTCTTCATTATCATTATCACGACTTAATTTTAAGTCTGTATCTAAACCAAGTTTTTGTGCTGTTTCCATCATTTCATCTTCATTTTCAGCAACCTGTAATTCCTCTTCATCAGAAGTAAAGATTCTGGCATCAAGGCCCAGACTCTGCATCTCTTTAATCAATACTTTAAATGATTCCGGAATACCCGGATCAGGAACGTTTTCACCCTTAACAATTGCTTCATAGGCTTTTACTCTTCCTACAACATCATCAGATTTAACTGTCAGCATTTCCTGAAGTGTGTACGCAGCACCATAAGCTTCCAGTGCCCAAACTTCCATCTCTCCCAGGCGCTGACCTCCAAACTGAGCTTTACCTCCCAGAGGCTGCTGAGTAACAAGAGAATAAGGTCCTGTTGAACGCGCATGTAATTTATCATCAACTAAGTGGTGGAGTTTTAAAATATACATAACCCCAACTGTTACTCTTTCTTCAAATCTTTTGCCGGTTCTCCCATCATAAAGAACTGTCTTACCATCTCTGGCCAGTCCCGCTTCTTCCAGAATATCTTCAACTTCTTCCTCTAAAGCTCCATTAAAGACTGGAGTTTCGGTATAAATTCCCAGCGCTCTAGCAGCCATACCAAGGTGAGTCTCCAGTACCTGTCCAATGTTCATCCGTGATGGTACACCAAGAGGATTAAGTACAACCTCTACAGGTTCACCATTAGGTAAGAAAGGCATATCTTCTTCCGGTAATATTCTGGAAATAACACCCTTATTACCATGACGACCGGCAAGTTTATCTCCCACTGAAATCTTTCTTTTAGTAGCAACATAAACTCTAACCAGACGGTTAACGCCAGGTTTTAGGTCATCTCCCTGTTCACGCGAAAAGACTTTAACATCTACTACAATACCTACTTCTCCATGTGGAACTTTAAGAGATGTATCTCTTACTTCTCGTGCTTTTTCACCAAAAATAGCTCTTAAGAGTCTTTCTTCAGCTGATAATTCAGTTTCTCCCTTTGGAGTAACTTTACCAACTAAAATATCTCCTTCTTCAACCTCTGCACCAACACGAATAATTCCTCGTTCGTCCAGATTTTTGAGTGAACTTTCTCCTACGTTTGGAATATCACGAGTGATTTCTTCAGGACCAAGTTTGGTATCTCTGGCCTCTGCCTCATGTTCTTCTATATGAATTGTTGTGAATGCATCTTCTTTAACCAGATTCTCACTGATCAAAATAGCATCCTCATAGTTATATCCTTCCCAGGGCATAAAAGCAATTAAAGAGTTGCGGCCCAGAGCCATTTCGCCTTTTTCGGTTGAAGGCCCATCAGCAATAATGTCTCCTGCTTCAATCTGATCACCTTTAGCAACAATCGGCTTCTGATTCATACAGCTGCCCTGATTTGATCTCTTATATTTCATTAATTTATAACTATCAATTAAACCTTCGTCATTTTTAATCATTATCTTTTGAGAAGTAACATTGACAACTTTTCCACCTTTTTCTGCAACAATAACTGCACCTGAATCTTTTGCAGCCTTATATTCCATACCTGTAGCTACCATCGGTGCATCAGTTATCATCAGTGGAACAGCCTGACGCTGCATATTGGCTCCCATTAAAGCCCGGTTAGCATCATCATTTTCTAAGAAAGGAATCATTGCTGCAGAGACACCAACCATCTGCTTGGTAGATACATCCATATAATCTAAATCTTCAGGATGAACCTCAAGAATATCCCCTCTCTTACGTGCAATAACAAATTCGCTGGTAAAGTTACCTTCTTCATCGATCTCAGCATTTGCCTGGGCTATTATATGTTTATCTTCCTCATCCGCAGTCAAATAATCAATTTTATCTATAACCTGTGAGTCAACTACCCTTCGATAAGGGGTCATCAGAAAACCAAACTCATTTGTTTTAGCATAAGTTCCCATTGTACCAATTAGACCAATGTTTGGTCCCTCAGGTGTTTCAATAGGACAAATCCGGCCATAATGAGAGTGATGAACATCACGCACATCAAAACCAGCTCTTTCTCTACTCAAACCACCGGGTCCCAGAGCAGATAGTCTTCTTTTATGAGTTAACTCTGACATTGGATTTGTCTGATCCATAAACTGAGAAAGCTGAGAACTACCGAAAAATTCCTGGATGGAAGCCACAACAGGTCTGGTATTAATTAAAGCCTGTGGAGTAACTACATCTACATCCTGAATTGTCATTCTTTCTCTAACTACTCTCTCCATTCTGGAAAGCCCAATTCTAAACTGATTTTGTAATAATTCACCTACAGTTTTCAAACGTCGGTTACCCAGATGATCAATATCATCAATAAATGCTTCTGGATCATTATAGATCAGTTTAATCATATATTTTACAGCTGCTGCAATATCATCAATATGCAGATATTTACGATCTTTATCCACATCTAATTCTAATTTTTTATTTAATTTATAGCGTCCAACTGCTGCCATATCATATCTTTTATGATCAAAGAATAATGAGTCTAAAAGATTAGTGGCACTTTCTACTGTTGGCGGTTCTCCCGGACGGAGGCGCTTATATAATTCAATCAATGCTTCTTCTTTAGATTCTGTACTATCTCTTTCCAGAGTATCGTGAAGCACTTCTGAATCACCAAATTCATCTGTGATTTCTGCATCTGTACCAAAACCAAGTGCGCGCAGCAAAACAGTTGATGGAAGCTTTCTTGTTCTATCAACTCTCACAGATATTATTCTCTTCTTGTCATATTCAAATTCTATCCAGGCACCACGATTAGGTATGATACTACCTGTAATTAAGCGGCGCCCATCTTTTGTTCTTTCGTCACTAAAATAAACACCAGATGATCTAACCAGCTGATTAACCACAACTCTTTCGGCACCATTAATAATAAATGTTGCCTTATCAGTCATTAGTGGAAAATCACCCATAAATACTTCCTGTTCTTTAACCTCACCAGTTTCTTTGTTAATTAAACGTACCTTAACCTGCAGAGAAGCCGAATAAGTATCATCTCTATCTCTACATTCCTGCACAGTATATTCAGGATCTTCTAAATAATAATCTACAAATTCTAGTACCAGATTTTCAGAAAAATCTTCGATTGGAGAAATTTCATTGAAAACCTCATGCAATCCCTCTTCTAAAAACCACTGATAAGAGTTTAATTGTGTATAAATCAAATCTGGCAAGTCCATCGCGTCATCAATTTTACTAAAACTTCGTCTTTCCCTTGCCGTTGACATCATTGCACCCCCAGGAAATTCTAATAATTAGCTGAAACTATCCCATAATAATCATTTTCTTATTTACCTTATAGACATCTAATAATGATAGCACAGGAAAATTATCTTGTCAAGAGAATATGAAAAAATAGCCCCACTGTATATAAGTTTATACAGCAGGACTATTATCATAATTGCTATATTATAATACTGGATTACTTAAGTTCTACAGTTGCTCCAGCTTCTTCTAATTTTTCTTTCATTTCTTCTGCATCTTCTTTACTTAGAGCTTCTTTAACATTACCAGGAGCATCATCAACAACAGCCTTAGCTTCTTTTAAACCTAAGCCTGTTAATTCACGAACAGCTTTGATAACTTTAATTTTTTTGCCGCCAATATCAGCTAAGAAAACATCAAACTCTGACTGCTCTTCTTCTTCAGCGCCGCCGCCAGCTGCTCCACCAGCTACCGCAACAGGTGCAGCTGCACTTACACCAAACTTCTCTTCTAATTCTTCAACCAGTTCAGATAATTCTAAAACACTCATTTCCTCAATTGCACTAATAATTTCTTCTTTATTCATTATAATAATCCTCCTTAATTTTTTTAGGCTTTCTCTTCTTTAATTTGATTTAACACCTGTACTAAGCCGCGAATATTACCCTGCAGTACGTTGACCAATCCAGATAGGGGTGCTTTCATACTTGCAAAAGCTTTTGCAAGTAGTTCTTCTCTGGATGGAATTTCTGCCAGGGATTCTACTTTTTCTTTACTAATGATTTCACCATTTAAAAGACCAGCTTTAACCTCTAAAACTTCATGATCTTTAGCGAATTCGACTAAAACTTTTGCAGGAGAAACAGCGTCATCTTCACCAAATGCAATAGCTGTAGGTCCTGAAAAATATTCTGTCATTTCTTCCATTTCAACATCATTAGCAGCAATAGTAGCCAGAGTATTTTTTACAACTTTAAATTCTACTCCCGCTTCTCTTAACTTGCTTCTTAATTCTGTCATTTCGGCAACATTTAATCCCAGATAATCAGTAATTACAAGTGATTTTGCACTACTAAATTTATCAGTAAGTTCTTTAACAACCGCTTCTTTTTCTGGTCTTGCCACATTTTCACCCCCCTCAAAATATGAGCTTCACAATAAATCTTGTCTAAATTGAAAAAACCTCCTGTAGACAGTCAGGAGGTATAAATGCAAAATTAGATTTGCAGAAAGTTGCCCTCGGCAGGAAAATTTAAGCATTGCGCCCCTGCTGTCTTCGGTAAGGTTATTTTCTTGTCTAAATAAATATAACACAAAAAACTTAACAGGTCAAACTTTTTTAGCGTCCAATAAATTCCATTGTAGCTGCTGGATCGACTTTAACTCCAGGACCCATTGTTGGTGAGATAGCTAAAGATCTAAAGAATTTACCCTTAGCTGCGGCCGGACGTTCTTTTGCAAGAGTATCCATAATTTTATGATAGTTGTTTAACAGCTCTTCTTCAGTAAAAGAAGCTTTACCAATTGGTAAGTGAACAATGCCGGTCTTATCAACACGATATTCCAGCTTACCTGCTTTAAACTCAGCTACTGCTTTTTCTAATTCAAAAGTTACAGTACCTGCTTTAGGATTAGGCATTAAACCCTTTGGTCCCAAAACTCTACCAAGGCGGCCAACAACACTCATCATATCAGGTGTAGCAATAGCTAAATCAAAATCTAACCAGCCGCCTTCAATTTTTTCTGCAAGTTCTTCACCACCGACAAAGTCTGCTCCAGCTTCTTCAGCTTCTTTGGCTTTTTCACCTTTAGCAAATACAATTAAAGTAACTTCCTGACCTGTACCTTCCGGTAAAACAACAGTTCCTCTAATATTTTGATCAGCATGTTTGGGATCTACTCCCAGTCTTGCCGAAAGCTCGATTGTTTCATCAAAGTTTGCAGTTGCAAGCTCTTTAACTAATCCAAAAGCTTCTCTGGGATCAAATAATCTCTCCCGGTCATATTTTTCTATAGTTTCTGCATAACGTCTACTTTTTGCCATTATTATTCCTCCTTTGTGGTATTAGCGGAATCTTTCCTCCCACTGAATTACGTCTATAAATAACACTTATTTTTAAGCTTCTATTTTTAAGCTTCTAATTAAATAGTTTACAACTATTTAATTTACTCTACCAAAATTCCCATACTTCTTGCAGTACCTTCGATCATACTCATTGCAGCTTCCATACTACCAGCATTTAGATCCTGCATTTTAGTTTCTGCAATCTTCTGTACAGCATCTTTGCTTACTGTAGCAACCTTATCTATATTAGGTTCTCCAGAAGCAGTGTCAATTCCTGCTGCCTGCTTTAATAATACTGCAGCTGGTGGAGTTTTAGTAATAAAATCAAAAGAACGATCCTGATATACTGTGATTTCTACCGGGATTAATGTTCCCTGATTATCCTGAGTTTTAGCATTGAAAGATTTACAAAATTCCATAATGTTAACACCATGCTGTCCAAGCGCAGGACCTACAGGTGGTGCAGGGTTAGCCTGTCCACCAGGAATCTGTAATTTAATAACTGTCATAACCTGTTTAGCCATTTAAAACACCCCTTTCTTCAAAATAGTTATCTATTTAAAAATCTTTACTAGTGTTTATCAAATTGTTCAAATGATAATTCAACTGGAGTT
>JASMSZ010000142.1:0-1315 GCA_041694515.1 Halanaerobium sp. | reverse complement strand
CGGGAAAAATAAATTAAATTTCAAAGTGTCTAATGCTTTCAAGTAATTTTCTGGACATGGCAGCTAAACTGCGGGTGGATTCTGTTATTTCATGGGTGGCAGAGCTCTGTTCCTGGCTGCTGGCTGCGATTTCTTCAGCAGAACTGGCTGTTTTTTCGCTAACCTCAGCAATATCTTTAATAGAAAGCTGTACTTCCTCACTGTTCTGACTCATATTGAGGGCGGCCTCAGAAATTTCATTGATTAATTTTTTCAATTCAACAGCTGCTCTATCAATTTCTGCAAATGAATTTTCACTGCTCTGGATAGCCTGGACGCTATTTTCCACAGCTTCTCTGGTAGCATTCATATTCTCGACTGTATGTTTAACCCCACCCTGAATGTCAGTAATTAATTTGGAGATTTCTTCTGTAGCCTGAGAACTTTCCTCAGCTAAATCTCTTATTTCATCAGCAACTACTGAAAAACCTCTTCCGGCCTCTCCGGCTCTGGCAGCTTCGATAGCTGCATTTAAAGCAAGTAGATTGGTCTGGGAAGAAATACTGCTGATTAATTGAATTATATCTCCAATCTTATCTGAAGATTCTCCCAGTTCATTGACTGTGTTTTCAACCCGGTGAGATTTTTCTCTAACATTTTTTATTTCTTTAATAGAATTTTTAATTGAGTTATTTCCGTTTTCAATGTTATTGATCACGATTCTGGACTGCTGTTCCATATTAACACTCTTATTATCTATATTTTTTATTTCCTGACTGAGTTCTATTATATTAGCTTTAGTTTCATCTACCTGAGCTGATTGTTCTTCCATTGCCGCTGCCATCTGATGGGTGGAATTTCCAACCTCTCTGGCTGAAGATGAAATTTCTTCACTATTATCCTGGAGTTCATGACTGGCTGCTGACAATTGTTTTGAGACATGAGAAATACTGCGGACAATTTTATCAAGACTGCTAATTAAGTTTTCGATTGAACGAGAGAGGATGCCAATTTCATCATTTCTATTTAGATATTTTTCTTTCACCTTTAAGTTTAATTTACCATCTGATGTTTTTTTGATAACCTCAACTAGATCAACAATTGGAGCTGTAATTTCTCTGCTGATTATGTAAATTACTATTAAAGCAAAAATAAAGGCTGCCAGGCCAATGTAAATAGTGTATTGTTTAAAGATTTGAAGCTCAGAGAGTATAGCTGCTTCTGCTGCAGTTAGTGCCAGGGACCAGTTAGTCGTATTTATTCTGGCAGCAGTAATTATGTTATTTTGATTATTAAGCCTGAAACTGCCTGTATATCTATCATTTTCTCTGATTAG
>JASMSZ010000141.1:0-4091 GCA_041694515.1 Halanaerobium sp. | reverse complement strand
ACCGTGCTCTTCACAATATCTGAAGTTTTTCTGATCATAGAAACCTCTATCTGCTCTGATTCTTTTTAGATACCAGGTTTCAGGCAGAGTCTCAATACAGTATTCTAAGAAACTAAGAAATTCATGGTTACTGTGATGAGTCCCTTCTTCTAGTGTCAGGTTAAGTAGTTCATCAGTTTTAGATATGATTCCTACTTTTTCTTTAAATGAAGGTCTGCCTTTATATCTGGGATTATATCCATTTGCAGAACCTTCCTGATTACCAAAACGGTACAGACTGTATCATCAAAGTCGAGTATTACTTCTTTAGCAGGCTGTGTTTTAGCAATTGTTGCGAGAAGATTTTTATTGAGCTCTCTCAGTTCATTTACACTTTCTTCAGGCATAGCTTTCAGAAGATCACGACATACTTTTTCACTGGGAACATTAAAATCCTTAATCTTTAGATATCCTGCATCTTCTCTAAGATTTTCATAATGAGAAAAGCGGGAATACCCCAGGATAGATGCATCAACCATAAAATCAATTATATCATCAGGCTGAAAGGTAGCATTTGGAGCTTTTTGATAGCTAATATTATCCGAAATTAAAGATTTAAAATCTATAATAGATTTAGCAGCTTCCAGATAAGAAAAAGATGGACAACTGGACACTGTATCACTATCAAATTTAGCTGGAATATTTAATTTGTTAAAACTATTTATTTTAGTGTTGTTTTGTGGTAAACTCATATCAGAATCTCCTTTTTGGTTTTGGTATGGTTTTTATGTTAAAAACATTTTACCACAAACCTTAAGGAGATTCTATTTTTTTATTCAAAAAAATTTGAACTAGATTTACTGTTTAAAGACTATCATAACTGGATTCGGTATTTTTACTTGCCGAATTCAAGTTTAAGACTATTGTTATTCACTAAAGTAGAGATAGAGTAAACAGAGAATATATTAAATTAGGTTATTTTTTTATATTAAATGAGAGGTGAATATTGTGCAGGAGATTATAGAAATCACAGATTTAAGAGAACGTGTCAAACTTGAACTGGATATTATAGCAGCATCAGATTCTGAGAACAGTTTGCAGCTGAAAATGGTGCCCTGCCAGCTTTCTAAATATGAGATGGAGGAATTGAAAAATAAAGAACTTGATGCTCTGATTGTACCGGCAGGAAAAAAGGTGAGGCCAAAGGCTTTTCTCAACTTGTTTTAACCGGAACTCAATTAGAACATGCCAATATAAATCAATATCTGCTGTAAGATGAGAATTTATAAGGTTAAAAAAATAATTATTAAACCTAAGCCTGTGGGTGAATATTACTGGCAGGTTTTTTCTATTTCATTAATTTAGCTTTTATGTTACAATAATTATATAATTAACTAAAGAAAGGTTTTGGTGAAATAATGAGAAGCATTGATATTGATACAACTGGAATTGAAGAAGCTCCGGAAAATGTAGAGTTTAGTGAAGGTGACAAGGTAGATATTTTAGTTTATAAATTTACTGATTTAGGAGCAACAGTAATTATTAATGACAAATATTTCGGCTTAGTTTATGAGAATGATATTTATAAAGAAATTACAATTGGAGATCAATTAAAAGGTTATATTAAGAAAATTAGGGAAGACAACAAAATTGATGTCAGTCTGCGAAAGATGGGTTATGGTAGAATCGAAGATGCGAAAGAAAAAATTCTGGATCGCCTTCAGGCTAAAGGTGGCTCTTTACCCTTAAATGATGACAGTTCACCTGAACGAATAAAAAGAGAGTTAGAAATCAGCAAGGGAAGCTTTAAAAAGGCAATTGGTGGTTTATATAAAGAAAAAATCATTGACATAACTTCTAAAGGAATCAAATTAAAAAAATAAGTAGAGAAAAGAGTTGTCGAAATGAAGTATAAAAATTATTTTTTTAATTGTATTAACTTTGATCTTATAATTTTGATTTTAGTTATTTTTCTCTGGCTGACAGTAATTCCAGTTTCAGCCTTAGAAATAGTTTCGCTTCCAGTTAAAAAAACAGAAAAAGATGTTTATCAAATTGAAGCAGAAATTCCGATTCTGATGGAGTTAAACCGTAAAAACATTCAGGAAAAATATAATGATCTTTTTAGAGATAATATTCTAACCTTTATTGAATATACTATAGAAATGGCCAGACAGAGTCAGCAGGATTTTTCTGAGGTGGAGTTTCCGAGGCACGAGTTTGTAGGTAGAGTAGATTTTGATTTGAAAAATAATAGTGAAATATTGAGCATTAAATTTAATTATTATCAGTATACAGGTGGGGCTCATGGTAATCCCTACAGTTTGAGCTATAATATTGATCTTTCCTCAGGTAAAGATTTAAAATTAAGTAACTTTCTGGAACAACAGGATATGACTCTAATTGAAGTAGAAGAGCTGATTAAAGCTGAAATAAAAAAGAATCCTGATATTTATTTTCAGGATGATTATGGTTTTCAGAGTTTGGATGGAGAACAGTGTTATTATCTGGAAGATGGGAAACTGGTTGTATATTTTCAACCATATGCTATAGCTCCCTATTCAACTGGAATGACTGAATTTAGAATTGAATATTAGTTTTGAGGCTGCTGTATTAACTTACAGCAGTTTTGATTTTTTGAAGCGGTTGTCTTTTTTGGCAGCTGCTTTTTATTTTGATTTTAACAAATTTAAATTTGTTAAAATCAAAAAATATGGGGAACCACGCCAAATTTGTGGAAAGTGATTATCAACAGTTAAACTTATTTGAAAATGATTTAAAGAAATCGGAAATTAATCAATTGCGGGATCAGTTAGCCCAAAAAATGGGGAAAGATATTCTTTATTATGTCAGAAACCTGGAAAAGGGAAATATCAAAAAAATTGCAGGATTAATGTAGAATTAAAGTTCAGTGTGATATAATTGTTTTAACAAAAATTGGCTGTTTAAAATGGATGTTTAGCTTAAACAAATTTTTAAAAAAATTATTATAAACAGCAGTAAAATAAAAGCTGAACTGGGCTGGGAAGCAGAATATGATTTTAAAAAGGCTTTAAAAAGGCTTTGAGAAGAACTTTAAACTGGTATCTGGATCATAAGGAATGGTGGCAGAAACTACTTTAAAGTAAATTAAATTTTCCTTATTTAATTGCAATAGAAAAAAGATCAGCTTCCTAAAAACCATTACTCGATCATTTCCTGGTTTAGTTATCATTTTATTTTTAAGCATTACTGACCAGAAGAAGCTGGTATCAGCCAAGCCAGAATATTTAATAAAGTGGACTTACCACAGCCGGAAGGACCAATAAAAGTTATTAATTTATTGAGTATCATTAATTTGACTCTTATAATTCTGAGTGCTATACTATGTTTAAATACACAGGTGGGGTATATTAAATAAAATTTAACTATGTAACGGAAATAAAAATGGGAGGTATTAAAATGGATCACCAAAAAATGCTAGATGATTTTAAGAAACGATTTAAAATATCTTTAGTTATCACAGTTCCAATTTTATTGCTTTCACCAATGATTCAGAGCTTTTTTGGCTACAGTTTTGACTTTGCAGGCAGTAAATATTTATTGTTTCTGCTTTCTACAGTAATTTTCTTTTATGGTGGCTGGCCATTCTTAAGTGGAATGAAAAATGAGTTAGCTGATAAAAATCCGGGTATGATGACTTTAATTGCTCTTGCAGTTTCTGTCGCCTACTTTTACAGTTCAGCAGTTGTTTTTGGTCTGGAAGGGAGATTTTTCTTCTGGGAGCTGGCAACTCTAATTGTAATTATGCTCTTAGGTCACTGGATTGAGATGAGATCAGTTATGGGTGCATCTAATGCTTTAGAAGAACTGGCAAAATTGATGCCAGATGAGGCCCATAAAATTGTTGATGGCGAAGTTAAAGAAATTAAAATAAAAGAGCTTAAAAAAGGTGATCAAGTTCTGGTCAAACCGGGAGAAAAGGTTCCTGCTGATGGTGTAATTTATGAAGGAGATTCTTATATAGATGAATCAATGCTGACAGGTGAGTCAGAACCAGTAGAAAGAGGAAAAGATGAAGAAGTAATCGGTGGTTCGGTTAATGGAGATAGTTCGATCAAGATAAAAATTGA
>JASMSZ010000140.1:0-6116 GCA_041694515.1 Halanaerobium sp. | reverse complement strand
TCCCCTCAGAGAAGCTTCATTTTTTCGATTAATGATGGAGCTTTTCTGGGGGTTTTATTTGTTAATAATATCTATTATTGGACAATTATCACTGTCTTTTGCTTTAATACAATCAAAGACAAATGGAAGAAATATTAAGTCCACAATGCAGAACAAAGGGGAAAAAGTTAGTGTAGTAACAATAAAAACTGATTGAAAAAGAAGTTGAAAGGAATAACTCTTGTCAAATCTGATATTATAAAGAAAATATTAATATTAATCCAAGTGGAATACAATAATAGGCAAAATAATGAAGTTTTTGTTCTTTTATCATTTTTAAGAAAAAGTTAATAGCAAGATAACCTGTGATCATTGATGATATAGTAGCTAAAAATAGATAGAAATAATTTAGGTCAGTTGTACCATTTAAAGTTAATTCTTTTAGTTTGAGAAGAGTTGCTCCTCCTATGACAGGTATAGAAAGAATAAACGAAAATTTGGTAGCAAGTTCTCTGTTTAAATTTTTATATAAGCCGGCAGCTATAGTAGATCCAGAGCGAGATAAACCGGGGAAAATTGCGAGTGCCTGAGCTAGTCCTATAAAAATTGAATCTAAAACCGACATATCTTTTATCTTCCGTTTATTGATTGTTATTTTATTAGTTAGCCAGAGTATTATACCGGTAATTATTAAAAAAAACCCGACAACAGTTAAAGAAGAATTCATTTTTTCAAAAAAATCTTCAAAAAATATCCCTACAACTGCAGCAGGGATTGAGCCGATTATGATATATAGATTAAAAGTCTTATAGTCATCCTTAAAATAAATCATATTTAGTATATCCTGGTAATACACAAAAAATATTGCCAGTAAAGTTCCAAAATGCAAAAAGATGTCAATTGTCAGTCCAGCTTTAATATCTAAAAAATATTTAAAAAGCACAATATGCCCTGAACTGCTGATTGGTAAGAACTCAGTTATTCCCTGGATTACGCCTAAAACTAAGTACTTGATAATTTCCATAAATAACCTCCAATATATTTTTATTAAATTATTATAGCATATAGTTTTCATTTTAACAAATTGAGTTTTTACTCCTGTTTCAATAATTTAATTAAGTCCGGTGAATAGTAGGGTGTAAGATTTTTTTGACGCTAGGGAAGAAATATAGTATAATATGTTTGAACATCTGCTCATACATTAAAAGTTTATTCTATTCTTTACTATTTTTATACAATACTAATGAAAACAGGGGGCAATCTGAAATATGAAAAAAAGATTTACAGCTATTCTTTTATTAATTGCATTTACAATAATTTACAAAAACTTTGTTCTGGGAGAGCGGCATTTGGAAAGCACAAGAGTTCCCAGAGGATCTATTTCTGTAAAAAAAGAACTTGATCTTAAGCGAAACTCAAAAGAAAATTCAGATTTTAGTTTGATTATAACGGAAAAGCGAAAAAATGTACTGGAGAGAAAGACCGATTTTGTTAAAATCCAAGAAGAATTTAACCTCTCAGAGAATTCAGAACTTAATTTTGCAGAAAATCAGTTAGAATTTAATAATAAGTTAGAATACATAGAAAAATTATATAAAGATAAAGACACAAAGTATAATATTGAAAGCTCCAGTCAGGGTTTTACTGAAGAATTAGTTAAAGAAAATAGTCGAAAGCCGGGCAGTAGAATTGGTTTAATTAATCAAATAAAAAAGCACAGAGTAGAAAACGGTGAAACTCTTTGGGATATTGCTCAAAAGCACAATGTGGATTTAGATACTTTAATTGGGGCAAACGATATTAATAATATTAATAAAATAAAACCCGGTCAAACGATAAAGGTTCTTCCAGTAAAAGGGATCTTATATAAAATAAGTCCGGGGGAGAATCTTTCATCTATTACTGATAAGTTTAATATAAGTTTAAACAAAATTATTGCCAGTAATTTAATTAATAATCCAAATAGGGTTCAACCTGGTGATACATTAATCTTACCTGGAGCAAAACCTGAATTTGGTTATCGTGATCGCCTTGAAAAAGTATTTACTAAACCAGTATATGCAAGAATCTCGTCTTATTTTGGTAGGAGATGGGGAAGAATGCATGAAGGTATTGATTATGCAGTTCCTTCAGGTTCGAAAGTGAAAGCATCAGGTGAAGGTAGAGTTGTATATAGTGGTTGGGCTAGAGGTTATGGTAAAACTATTATTATTGAACACCAAAAAGGAATGAGAACACTTTATGCACACAATTCTAAGTTGATAGTCAATACTGGAGATAGAGTTTCAAAAGGTGATTTAATAGCAAAATCCGGTAATACCGGTAATACAACAGGACCAAATGTGCATTTTGAGGTTCAGGTTAATGGAAGACCAGTTGATCCTTTATCATATATTTAAAAGATTTACCTAAAGGTAAATCTTTTTATTTAAACAATATATGAATAATTGCTCAATCATTGTTGACAAAAATCGAATTTAATTGTATACTATATATGAACAATTATTCAATTAATCATATATTAAATTATAACTAGGGAGGATTATTATGCCAGAAAAAGCAGAAAATAAGAAAAAGAAATTTGAACTAGAAGGTTTGGCCTGTACTAATTGTGCAGGTAAGATTGAGAAAGAAGTTAATAATTTAGAGGATATAGAAAAGGTGAGTTTGAATTTTGCTACCAGCACGATTACTGTTGAAGGAGAGGGTGCTGATAATTCATTTGAAAATGAATTGCAAGAAATTGCAGATAGAATAGAACCTGGCTTAACTGTTAAGGAGTCTAGAAATAGACGAAAAAGAGCTAATCAAAAGTCTGATCACAACCAGGTCCATGAACATAATCACGAGGACGGTCGTGTAAATGATCACGAAGAGAGTCACGGACATGATCGCGATCATGGGGTTGACGATGAAAATTCTTATCTTAAAAAACGATTCTGGCCGGGAACAATAATTTTTGCTCTGGCAATAATACAATTCGAACTACCATTTTTGGAAGTAGAATTGGGAAGTTTATCAATATATCTGGAATGGCTACTTTTTGGTTCCAGTTACCTGCTTATCGGTGGACCAGTATTAATGGCAGCTTTCAAAAATATAAAGCGAGGCCAGGTCTTTGATGAGAACTTCTTAATGAGTATAGCAACAATTGGAGCTTTTTCTATTCAGGAGTTTCCTGAAGGTGTAGCAGTAATGCTTTTCTACATGGTTGGTGAGATTTTCCAGGAAAGAGCAGTTGACCGTTCCAGACGCTCAATTAAAAAATTAATGGATATAAGACCTGATTATGCTAATTTAAAACTTGAAGATACAACAAAAGAGGTTGACCCTGAAGATGTTCAAATAGGTGATATAATAATTATAAAACCTGGTGAAAAAGTACCACTTGATGGAGAAGTGCTTGAAGGAAGTTCTATGGTAGATACTTCAGCACTTACCGGGGAATCTGTTCCGCGTAAAGTTGAAACTGGTGATGAAATTTTGAGTGGAACAATTAACAAAGATGGTTTATTAACAGTAGAAGTGACAAAAGAATATGGTCAGTCAACAGTATCTAAGATTTTGGAACTTGTGGAAAATGCCAGTGCAAAAAAAGCACCAACTGAGAAGTTTATTACTAAATTTGCCCGTTATTATACACCGGTTGTAGTCTATTCGGCTCTGGCTATTGCGGTCTTACCGCCACTATTTTTACAGGGAGCAGCCTTTGCAGAGTGGTTTTATCGAGCTCTTATCTTTTTAGTTATTTCCTGTCCCTGTGCACTTGTAGTATCCATTCCGTTAGGATTTTTTGGAGGAATAGGTCGAGCATCGCGACAGGGCGTTCTGGTTAAAGGTGGTAATTATCTGGAAGCACTGAACAATGTTAGTCAAATAGTATTTGATAAAACTGGAACTTTAACTAAAGGAGAATTTGCTGTTAGTAAGGTGGAATCATATAATGGCTTTAATAATGAGCAGATTTTAACTATGGCTGCTTATGCTGAAAGTCATTCCACCCACCCGATAGCAAAGTCCATTGTCGAAGCGTTTGACCAGAAAATTGATAATCAAAGAATAAAAGATTATCAGGAAATTTCTGGACACGGGATTAAAGCTGTGGTTGATGACAAAGAAATTCTGGCAGGTAATATCAAATTAATGAATAAAAATAACATTGAATATCAGGAAGTTGATGCAGATGGAACAATTGTTTATCTAGCGATTGAAAATAAATACGCAGGTTATATAACAATTACGGATGAATTAAAAGAGGATTCGATAAAGGCAATTAAGGGTTTAAAAGAATTAGGTATTAAACAGTTAACTATGTTAACTGGTGATCGGGAGGCAGTTGCCGGGAGAGTAGCCCAGCGGCTTGGCTTAGATAATTATTATTCTGAACTTCTACCGGATCAGAAGGTAGATGAAATTGAAGAATTACTTGGCAGACAGAAAGAAAATGATAAACTTATCTTTGTAGGAGATGGAATCAATGATGCACCTGTTCTGGCTCGCTCTGATATAGGTGTTGCTATGGGAGGACTTGGTTCAGATGCAGCTATTGAGGCAGCAGATGTTGTCTTAATGACAGATGAGCCTTCAAAATTAATTACTGCTATTAATACTGCCCGGAGAACAAGAAAAATTGTCTGGCAGAACATTATTCTGGCCTTAGGTGTAAAAGGTATAGTACTTATAATGGGTGCTGTGGGTTTAGCAACCATGTGGGGAGCAGTCTTTGCCGATGTAGGTGTGGCATTAATTGCTGTCTTTAATGCTATGAGAATTAGCCGTAATGTTTAATTAAGCAAGTAAAAAATCCCTCTGAAGCTTAAAAATAATTTCATCAGAAATATGTTTGGATAAAATCTTCAGAGGGAAATCATTTATAAGGCTGTGGGGGGATTATAATGAAATATTATGATATCTTTTCTTATCTATATGATCTACTAGCACCTGACTGGTATTATCACAAGCCGCGAAAATTTGCTATTGAAAAACTGGATTTTAAAAAAACAGTAATATAATAGTTTTACCCTGTGGAACTGGACAAAGTTTTAAATATCTTAAAAATCAGTTGAAAAGTAATGGTTTAATAATTGGTATTGATTATTCTGAAGGAATGTTGACAAAAGCCAGAAAAAAATTAGAAAAAAAGGTTGGGATAATATAATAACTTTACATGAAGATGCTGCTAGATTTAATAAATCTGATATTGCATCTATTTCAGAAGAAGAATTAAATATTGATGCTATCTATCTCGAATTGGGTTTATCAGCTATGCCTGAATGGCAAAAAGTTATTGATAAAAGTCTTTCGCTTGTAAGGGTTGGCGGTAAAATTGTTATTATGGATTGGTATATGGAAGAACTCAATTTATGGGGCCGTTTTATAGACTTAATTGGTAATGCTGATGTTACTAGACCAACCTGGGAGTATTTAAAAAGCAGAAAAGAAGTGAAAGATTTTAATTTAAATCACAGTTTTAAAAATGGCGGTGTCTTTGTTGCTTCAGGATATAAAGTTTAACCCCAATAATTGCTGCTGTATAATTTAGATTAAAGTAAATGCCTTCTATTAGAAATTAATCTATGTTAAAATAAATATAAGGTGCTAGTTTTGATTTGGGGGAGATGATTTAATGGCAAAAGACAAAAATTTTTGTGATATGTGTGAAGTGTTTGACCCGGATGAGCAGGTTGTAAATTTAATGAAAGACCGTAAACTTCAAGAAAATATTGTTTATCAGCTTTCAGAACTATTTAAGACCATAGGAGATCCAACACGGATAAATATTTTATATGCTTTAAAAGATAGGGAGTTATGTGTTTGTGATTTGTCTGAAATACTGGAAATGAGTTCTTCTGCAATATCTCATCAATTAAGAGTTCTTAGGAACAATAACCTAGTTAAATATCGAAAGGAAGGTAGGTCTGTTTATTACTCTCTGGATGATAATCATGTTTTATGTTTGTTTGGACAGGGTTTGAATCACGTTTTAGAGGATTAATATTTTTATCTTTAGATGTAGTTTATAAAAATTAAACTTACTGGATTTTTCAGAAACAATGCATTTTATTATTGAACTATAAATTTGGGTGCGATTATTCACCCTCAGAGAAACCTTCATTTTGTTCAGTTATTGATGGAGC
>JASMSZ010000139.1:0-17516 GCA_041694515.1 Halanaerobium sp. | reverse complement strand
CCCTTTACCATCTGCTGCATAACCACCATTGGCGGTAAACCCACATAAAAGGCTGTAAACATTGTTGAAAGGCCTAAACTAAAAGCAATGGGGATTCGAATAAATAACATAAATAAAAATGAACCTAATAATATATATACTGCTGGATCCACTATTCTTCCCCCTTTACTTCTTTTTGTTTTATTGTTTCAGATTGAATAGTGAGGTGTTCTTCTCGTAAAACACCAAAAAACTTAGCTATAGAATAAATTATAATTAAAATACCTGAAAATGGTAACATAATAAATAAAAGACCCCTGGTCCATTGAGTTGCTGGTAAAACTGTAGCTTTAGTAGCATTGTAAAGATCCCAGCCATATTTTAACATAAATCCTCCAAAGATACCTACTAATATATCTTCAATTTTATAAATATACTTTTGATAACTATCTGGAAAAAGACTCATGAAAAATTCAATACTCAAATGTACAGAATTTTTAACTCCTAAAGCCATTCCTAAAAAGCCAAACCAGATCATCATTAATAATGCAACCTCATCTGACCAGCGAAAAGTAAAATTAATTAAATATCTTGTAAAAACTGTTGTACTCACAATTACTATCATTGCAACTAAAAAAAGCATAGCCAGATAACTAATTAATTTCTCTGACAGATTAAAAAATGTTATAAGTATTCCCCTTTTCTCATTTCTTTCTTCCATATAATTCACCCTTTATTAAGAGATGGAGGACATATGTCCTCCACCATCCTTAATTTTTACCTTTATCAAACTAATCTACTTAGTTAACAGATTTTGATTAATAAATTATATTTTCAGCTTATTCCATTTCAAAGTTTAAAATACTATCTAATAGATCTTCATAACCTTCACTGTACTTAGGATATAAACCTTTAACTTTGTCCTGAAAAGCCTGCTTCTGTTCAGCATTTAAAGTAGTAATTGTAGCGCCTTCTTCTACAGCTAATTTCTTAGCTTCTTCAGTCCGCTTATCCCATGCCGCACGCTGTACTTCAGTAGAATCTACAGCAGCCTGCTTGATAATTTTTTGATCTTCAGCACTTAATTTATCCCAGGTAATTTTACTCATAATGATTAATTCTGGAATACGATTATGTGCATCTTCAACAAAATATGGAGCAACTTCGTGGTGACTGTTATAGTACCAACCAGGATAGTTATTTTCACCAGCATCTACTACACCAGTCTGCAGAGCACTGTAAACTTCACCCCAGGCAATTGGAGTAGGTGATGCGCCAAGTGCTTCAACCATATCCATCATTAACTGACTTTCCTGAACCCGAATTCTTAAGCCTTTTAAGTCTTCAGGGCTGGTAACTTTAGTATCAGCAGTATAGAAACTACGGGCACCAGCATCATACCAGGTTAAACCAACTATACCAGCATCTTTAAGACCTTCTAAAACTCGCTCTCCAATTTCACTCTGTAAAACCTGGAACATGTACTCTTCACTGGGATATAGATATGGAAGTGATAAAACATTCATTGCTGGCTCAAAGTTAGCCATTGGTGTAATTGAGGTTCTTACAAAATCAATCGCACCAAACTGAACCTGTTCGATTGTAGAACTTTCGTCTCCTAAAATTCCACCAGAATAAACTTCAATCTTAATTCTACCATCTGTTCTTTCTTCAACTAAACGAGCAAACTCTTTTGCACCAACAACAGTCGGATAACCTTCTGGCTGATTATCTGCCAGACGTAAGGTCATTTCCTGAGCTGAAACTGCGAAAGAAAAAATCAAAAGACTGGCTAAAACTAAAACTAAAACTTTTTTCATTATTATTTCCCCCTTAATTTTATTCTAAACTTATTATATCAGTCAAAATACATGAATACTATAGACTAAATTGTTATCTTCTTCATTTCTTTGTTTATTTTCAGAAAATTAAGCTCAAAACCTTAATTATTGAAATTTGCCAGGGGAAATACCGGTGTATTTTTTAAAAGCTCGACTAAAGTAGTTGCGGTCAGAGTAACCAACTTCGCCGGCAACAACTTTAATTTTATCTCCATTTTTTAATCGTTCCTTAGCTTCTTCCATTCTAACCTTAATTAAATAATCCTTATAATTTATTCCTTCAACTTCTTTAAATAATTTGCTTAAATAATACTTACTAAAAGAAATATAGTCTGCTACATCATCCAGACTAATATCCTGACTATAGTTTTCTCTAATATAATCCTTGACAGTTTCTATAATTTCAACTTTCTTTTCATTTGCATTATTATTAAGATCATCTATTAAATTATCAATTAGCTGTTCAAAATAGTTTTTAAGTCCTTCTAAATTATTAATCTGCTTAATTTCATTTTCTAATCTCTGCATTTCTAAAAGAGGCTGCTGTTCATTATAATATTCCATTAAGCGTCGATTTAAAAAGACCAAAAACCTGCGCAAAAATGATTTGATTTTATTTAAATTACAATTTTCTTCCTGCAGCAAATAGTCATAGATTTTATTAAATTCTTTTTTTGCAGATCTTTTATTTTTATCAATAATTTTGGCAAAAACCCTCTTTTCATTCTGGTAGGGGTAATTATTGATAGAATATTGAGTATCAGGAGTATTATCTTTTGTCTGATTGTAAATATCACTAATTTTACTGAAATCAGAGGAAATATTACTATTTTTAATATATACTGTCCTGCTGCTATCTTTAGTCTGAGTTTTTATAAATTTTTCTAAATCTTGATAATGCTGAGAATTTATTTTAGAACTTAAATTATCGTCAATAATTAAATAAATGCTGTTAATTAACCCATTATAAGAAATAACTCCTGTAAAGATTTCTTTTAATTTAGTTTTCACAGAATTATATAGGACATCATCAATTTTACTATTATCTTCATAATTAATAGTCATAAAAAAATATTTACTTCCCTTAATTCCCAGCATTTGTTTATGCGCAATAAAATTATTTAAGGAAGATTTAGTGTTATAAACAATATTTAAAATGCTTTCTTTTTCTAAGACAGGGGTTATATTTTTTATTTTTTCGAGCATCCTTTGTTCTTTCTCATTATCCTTTTTCTGTTTCCTGATTTTTTGAATTGCATTATCTACTACTTCCTTAAAATCTGCTTCCACATATGGTTTAACAAGATAATCACTAACTCCAATCTTTATTGATTTTCTGGCATAATCAAACTTACTGTGAGCAGTTAAAATTATAATTTCAATTTCAGGATCTTTTTCTTTTAACTTTTCGGCAGCTTTTAGACCATCGATTTTTGGCATCTTAATATCCATTAAAACCAAATCCACATTGTTTTCTAAAGCCTGCAAAACTGCTTCCTGACCGCTGCTAACTTCTGCCACTACTTCAATTTCCTGTTGATAAAGCTTATTAATAAAGAACTTTATTGCTTTTCTCTCTAAATGTTCATCTTCTGCAATTAATAACCTGATCATCATTTTCTCCTCCAAGTTCTAATTTTAATTAATTTCAACATTAAGAGGTATTTCTATTATTACTTCAGTTCCCTCATTAATTGTAGAGTTGATTTTTAATAAATCATCCCCATAATGAAGCTTGAGCCTTTTGATAACATTTAAAATACCTAAACTCTCTCTTTCTTCTTTGTTCCTTGATTTCTGCTCTTTATCAGCCAGAATTTCTTTTAATTTCTCACTTTCTATACCTACCCCATTGTCTTTAACCCGGATTTCTACATTTTCTTCTAACCTTTCAATCTCAATTAAAACTTTTCCCTCCGAATCAGTATCAGCCAGACCGTGAATAATTGAGTTTTCTACAATAGGTTGAATAATCATTGGCGGAATTTTAATATTTTTTAAATCACCATTTGTATTAACTTCAAAATTCATCTGTTCTTTAAAACGTGTTTCCTGAATCGTAAGATAGGCTTTTAAGACTTCAATTTCCCTTTTCAATTCCACCATCTTCCCCTTATGATCAAGGTTATAGCGCATGATTTTTGAAATAGCAATAATCAAATTTTGGGTTTCAGCTGCATTTTCAAACATTGCAGTCCTGGAAACCGTATTTAAGGTATTAAATAAAAAGTGGGGATCCATCTGCATCTGTAGATTTAAAAGCTGAGATTCTTTTAAAAGTCTTTCCTTTTCTATGTTTTCCATCTTCTCCTGATTGAGCTTATTTTCTAGTTCAGATTTTTCTTTAAGTTCTTTAATATACTTTCTGATATTGTTTTTCATTAAATTAAAAGTCTGACCCAGAATATTAAGTTCTCGATAATTTATTTCTTCAATATCTTCGATCTCCCAGTGTCCCAGAGAGAGATAACGGGCTGAAGAAGATAATTTTTCAATTGTATTTAAAATATTGTTGGCCATTAAAACAGCAAAAATAAAGACAGCAGCACTAATTAGGATCACAACTGCATAAATAGTTTTGGATCTATTTTGAGTGTCAACAAGTAAATTAACATAATTACTACTGTGATAGGCCAGATAAGAATTAATCAGGTTCTGGGCATGACTGTTCATATAAGAATATAGTGTATCCATATCAGTTAATTTTTGATAGGTGCTCTGGTTCAGCACTGTACTATTTAATAAATCAGAGGCCAGTTGATCATGATAACCCAGCATATTACTTAAATTTCTATAAAATGTTTTGCTTTTTGGATCTCGACTAATTTCAGCTTCAATTTCAGACATTAAAGTTTCGATTTCATTTCTTGAATTTTGATAAAGCTCTCTATTTTCTTCATTTCTTTCCTGAAAAAGCAGATCAAAATAACGCGAATTCTCAGTGATTTTAAGTGAAAGTTGATTAAGCTTAAAATTGACATCCACATTATTCTGGTAAATTTCTATTTCTCGATCACGGCGAATAAATGAAAGAAAAAATACTATATTTAAAATAATAATTATAATAATAAAAATGCTTATTATTCTGCTTCGAATTGATCTTTTTGGTTTTTTAATAAAATCTATAATCCTGGAAAATATAATTAACACCTCCACTAAAATATATACTATTCAAGCTAAAATTTTTAAACCACCTATTTAAATTCTATTATAATGATACAACTTTAACTGCTCAGGTGTCAAAATAAAATTCACCTTAATTTCTTAACAAAATTATTTTGAATATAAAAAAACCCACCTTCACAATTTTTGCGGTGAGTTCAAAATGAATATTAAAATGGTGGGGTTAGGCGGATTTGAACCGCCGACCTACAGATTAGGAATCTGTTGCTCTATCCAGCTGAGCTATAACCCCAGAAATTAAAGTAGCATGAATACTGTCATATAGCGCATAATAACCTTTTCCTCTGTGGGTAGTGAGACACAGATCTTATCGAAACTGAGACGCAGATTAATTTTATTGTATATCTTATTATTTTAAAAATCAAGTTAATACCTTACATAAATAATATAGTATATTTCGGTTTTTTTAAATAAAAAATTCATGCTATTTTTAATTCATAAAATTACTTACTAAAATACATTGAGCAAAATATAAATCTAATTTATCTAAAACAGCTAATAAATCTCTAGCCAGGCTGCTGTAGATGTGAAGTTAACAGTCATCAGCTCCTTAAAATTTCCGATCAACCTGTGCTTTAATCAGTTTTTTTAATTTTATTTTTGCTTTATTCTCTGGTAACTGAGCCAGGTATTTTTCAACCCTGTCCATAAAAATAAACAAAATTTCGCGGCTTTCCTCCAGCACACCTGACTTTTTAACATCTTCAATGATATTTTTTACAATTTCATCATCCAGATTACTTCTGCTGTATGCAGCATACTTATTTTTATACTCATCTTTATTCAGCAGCAAAATTACAGGTAGAGTAATCACTCCTTCTTTTAAATCCTGAGCCAGAAGTTTACCGGTCTCTTCTTCTTCACCCTCAAAATCCAGAAGATCATCCTGGATCTGAAAAGCCATTCCTATTTCTAAACCCAATTTATATAACAAATTGAGTTTTTTACCTCTAATTCCACTAACATAAGCACCAAGATAACTGCTTAAAGCAAAAAGAAGAGCTGTTTTATGTCTTATTATTCTATAGTAGTCTTTGATCCCAATTTGAAAATCAAAACGTTTCTCTGATTGTTCAATCTCTCCTTCACATAGAAGACGTACATTTTTATTCATTTTTATCAGAGTCTTTTTATCCAGATACTCAAAGAAAATATCAAAAGTTCGGGAGAGTAAAAAGTCGCCAATGAAAACTGCCTCTTTTTTGCCAAATCTTTTTTGAGCAGTTTTGTTACCCCGCCTTAAATCTGCATTATCTATAATATCATCATGAACAAGAGAAGCCATATGCAGCAGCTCAACTCCACTTCCCAGCTGCAGCAGTTTTTCTTTATCATAGTCTCCAAAAGAAGCAGCAAGAAACATTAAAAAAGGCCGTAACTTTTTACCACCACCATTAATCAAATCCTCCACTGCCTGATTAATTATTGGTCTTTTTGATTTGGTAATTTCTAAAATATTCTCATTTAATTCCTTGCGTATTTTTTGATAAAGTTTATCTTCAATTAACAAAGTTTTCACCTTCAATTATATTAAAATCAGAATCAGTAATCTCTATTATGTTCTTTAAACCTGAAGAAAGATAAACATCCAACTTTTCTGTAATAAACATAACCTCGACATTTTCTAGGTCCTCAATAAAGCTCATCCCTTTTTCCAGGCCCATTACATAAACAGCTGTGGAAAGTGCATCAGCATCAAAAGAATTCTCACTGATAATACTGGCACTTAAAAGATTATTTCGAGTAGGATAACCAGTTTTAGGATTTATTATATGATGGTAGATCTTCCCGTTTTCTTCGAAATATCTTTCATAATTACCAGAAGTAACAATAGTTGAATCAACTGCATCAATAATAGCCATCACATTTCCTCTTCCTTCCCGGGGATCCTGAATTCCAATTTTCCAGGGAGAACCATCAGTTTTATCACCAATTACCAGAACGTTACCACCGAGATTTACAAAAGCATGTTGAATATCATATTTCTGAACTACCTCTTTAACCTCCTCGGCAGCATATCCCTTGGCAATTCCTCCCAGATCAATCTTAACTCCCGAATTAGTAATTTTGGCTGAATTCTCGTACAGCTTTAAATACTGATAGCCTGTATTTAATAAAGCTTTTTCAATTTCAGATTGAGAAGGGACAGCAGCATCTTCAGTTCCTATACCCCATAATTCAACTAGTGCTCCAATTGTTGGATCAAAATTTCCATCAGTCATTTCAGCATATTCTAATGCCTTTTTTAAAACAACCATACTTTCTTGAGAAAGCTGCATTTTTGTTTTTGGATTATGGTTCAATTTATAAATATCGCTTGATTTAATCGTTTTACTCATTAGATTTTCAATTTCTCTGATTCTTTCCATACTCTTTTCAATTGCAGTTTCTGCGTTTTCTCCATGAGCCTGCATCTGAACTAAGGTGTCCATTAAAAACGCAGTGTCTTTTGCCTGAGGCAGCTCCTCCGCCTTATTTCCACAGGCGCTTAAAATCAATAAAAATACTGCAAGTATAGTAATCAAAATTATCTTTTTGTTCTTAAACAAATTATCACTTCCTATTTGATAAAATTTATTCTACAATTAAATTAATTTTTACACAAAATAATAAAATATATCCTAAGAATCTCGGGTAAATCACTTACATTTTATCATAAATACTTGAAATTGCAAAAATATCCTGAGTATTTCACTAATAAATTTGCAATTTATTTATATTATGCTATAATAATAGTGTGAAAAAAATAACTCATGACTGTTATTTTAAAGTATGTGAATTTATAAATTTAATCTTAATATAATCGGTCATGACAGGATAAAGCTAATAAAAATAAGGAAACTAAATTAAGGGAGGTAAAAAAATTGAGTAATAATATTATTATACTTGGAGCAGGATATGGTGGAGTAACTGCTGCTCAAACTCTACATAAAAAATTAAAAAAACATCCTGACTCTACAATTACTCTCATTGACAGGAATTCATATCATACCCTGTTAACAGAATTACACGAGGTGGCAGGTAATCGGATTGATGAAGATGCACTAGAAATTGATTTAGAAAGAATTTTTTCTTCAACAAGGGTAAATGTGATTCAGGATGAGATTAACGATATCGATTTTGAAAATCAAATTTTAAGTTCTGAGGATCATCAATATAGCTATGATTATTTAATTATGGGGGCCGGCAGCAAGCCGAGTCACTGTGGAGTTGAAGGTGTAGCTGAACATGCCTTTACCTTATGGTCTATGGATGATGCAAATAGCATCAAAAAACATGTTGAAAAGTGTATGCAGGAAGCAAGAATTACTAATGATCCAGCTGAAAGAAAGGAACTGCTTTCCTTTGCAGTTGCCGGTGGAGGTTTTACCGGAGTTGAAATGGTTGGAGAATTAATTGAATGGCTTGATGATTACAGCAAAGAATATAATATTCCACGAGATGAAATAGAAATTTATAACTTTGAAGGTCTTGATCAAATACTTCCGAATCTCAGTGATGAGCTGGTTGAAAAAGCAATGAATTATATGCGAGATAACGGAGTTAATGTTAAAACAGGTGAGTTTGTTGATAAAATAGAAGAAAATAAGATAATTTTAAATGACGGAATGGAAGTCAATGCAGGGACTATTATCTGGACCTGTGGTGTAGAGGCAGCTGACTTTGCTGCAAATTCTGGTCTGGCTACTAGTCGTGCAAATAGAATAAAAGTAAATAAATATTTACAGACACAAGATTATCCCAATGTATATGCTATTGGTGATAATGCAGCAGCTCCCTGGAATGATGATCAGATACTGCCGGCATTAGTAGAATCTGCTCAGCAGACAGGTGAGTGTGCAGCTAAAAATATTGTAGCAGAAATTAAAGGTGGCTCAAAAGAAGAACTCGATCCCAATTTACATGGTGTAATGGTTTCAGTTGGAAGCAGCTATGCAGTTGCTGAAGTAATGGGCTTATCTTTAACAGGGATTCCAGCTATGTTTATGAAACACTCTGTTAATATGTTCTACCGTTTTGAAATTGGAGGAATCAAAGAAACATACAGTCTGATTACTGAATATATGAAAGAACAGGCTTCTCCTAAAGGCTTACTCCCACAGCTGTTTGGCTTTGTTAGCGAGACTTCAAGATCACTCTGGTTAGTTCTTTTAAGAGTTTTTGTTGGAATCATGTGGCTTTATGAAGGTTATACTAAAGTAAGAGATGGTTGGTTATGGAGTCCAGATTATTTGGTTTCGGGAGCTTCAGCATCACCGATTGGTGATTATGCTGTCGGCTGGTATGTCTGGCTAAATGAGGCTATCATCTTTAAGTTTCCTCTTTTCTTTCAAATTGTAGTAACTCTAAGTATGATAGGAATTGGTATTTCTTTAATCTTTGGTTTATTTGCAACTCTGGGTGCCCTGGGTTCTGTTGGATTTTCAATCAACTTTTTATTGGCCGGTCAGTATGCACACTGGTCCAGTGACTATCCCGGACACTTTAGTCCCCTATTCTGGTTCCTGTTTGGCTCGATTACTCTAATCGGTTCCGGACGGTCTTTTGGTTTAGACTATTATGTTCTGCCCTGGCTTAAAAATAAGATCTGGAGCAGACCGAAAGATAAGGATCAAGATCTGCAAAAAGTAGTTAAAAAATAGATTATAGATTAATTTGTTCTTAATGAACAAAATATCCTTCGGACAATCTGTAATATAGTAAGGTTAAATTTTGTTGATAGCGGAAATTATGAAACTATAAATATTATCCCCAACAAACCATCAGGTATAATTTCCTAGCTAATAAAAAAATAAATAAGATAAGAAAAAGCAGGAGCTTTAGTTAAAGCTCCTGCTTTTCTAATTTAAATGTTATTTTCAGCTGCAGAGATTCTTTAAGAAATACTAAAATAAATATTTTAAGCTAACTAAAAAGTGGTCAATTCTATTTTTAGCTCCATAAAATATTTTTTTAAGTTGACCCTGATTATTCTGCAATCTATCTTTATTTTTTGCAGCTGCAAAGTAAAGCCGATCTGAATTGTTTTTCCCTTTTGCAAAGCTGAAAGCATTATAAACATCTACATCTTTAAAACCACTATTTTTGAGCAGCCTCAAGATAGTCTCAATTTTATAACCCCGCTCACTGTGTATTTCTTCAAAACAGGGCAGTTGATCATTGTTCGGACAGATTTTTAACTTAACCTGCCATAAATTCTCCTTTGATTTTACAATATCCTCCCAGAAACACTCATAACTATCTCCTTCAATTACAAATGATTTTTGTTCAATTGTTTTAATTCTACCAATTGAATTCATGTCAAAGATAAATAGACCATTTTTAGTTAAAGCCCCAGCAGCATTTTCAAAGCAGTTCTGTAATTGATCTATATCAGTCAAATAATTTAGACTATCAAAGAATGATACTACCAGATTAAATTTGTTTTCAAAAGAAAAATTGGTCATATTTTGAGCTTTAAAGTTAATAATCAGCTGGCGCTGCTCCTGCTGCAGTTGATAACTCATTTCATTTTCTCCAGTAGACAAATAACTAAAATCCTGAGAGTTCTGAATTTTAGTTTCCAATTTTTCTGCAGCCTTAGCCAGCATAGCTGAAGATAAATCCAGCGCAGTAATTCTATTTATAGACTGCAGTTCAATTAACTTAAATGTCATATTGGAGGTTCCCGAAGCAAGTTCCAGTACTGACTCTGGCTGATGTTTATAATATTTTAAAAGATCTCTTAAATACCTGGACCAATATTGATAAGGTACATTTTTCATTACATCATCATAGATCTCAGCAAAATATGTGGTATAATAGCTGTGTTCCATTTTTTTAGCCCCTATCCTTTGCCAGCTGCATCAAAAAATCAAGATACTTATAAACTTCTCTGCTTCCTTCTCCCGTCTGAGCAGAAAAGAAAGTAAAGTTATCTTCATCAGTTAAGTTTAACTCTTTGTAAATTAATTTTTTTTGTTTAGCCTTTTGGTTATTTGATATTTTATCCACTTTAGTAGCAGCAATCAGGTAGCTCAAACCACTGGCCTGAAGCCATTCAACCATCATTTTATCATCTTTAGTTGGTTTATGACGACAGTCAATAATCTGAACTACTCCAATTAAATTTTCCCTGTAATTTAAATAAGTATCAATTAATTCTGCCCAGTCATCTTTAACCTTCTGCGGTACACTTGCAAAACCATAGCCGGGTAAATCCACTAAATAAAATTTATCTTCAATATTATAATAATTTAGAGATTGAGTTCTACCCGGCGTATTACTGGTTCTGGCCAGTTTTTTTTGTCTGGTAAGTCTATTGATCAAAGATGACTTACCCACATTGGAACGACCACTGAAGGCCACCTCAGGCTGCTGTAATCTGGGGCAGTCTTCATATTTAAATACACTTGTATAAAATTCTGCCTTATTAATCTGCATGATTCTCATCCTCTAATAATAAAAGCTCCATTACCTCATCCATATGCGAGACAAAACTCACATTGAGATCTCTGGTAATCTCTTTTTCAATTTCTTTAAACTTATTTTCGTTCTTTTTCGGTAAAATAAAGTTTTCTATTCCCGCTCTACGGCCAGCTAGAATTTTAGTTTTCAAACCACCAATAGGAAGTACTCTTCCTCTTAAAGAAATTTCTCCTGTCATTGCATAATCGCCCCTAACCTTACGTCCGGTTAAAGCAGAAGCTAAAGCGATAGCAATTGTGATACCCGCTGAAGGTCCATCTTTGGGAACTGCTCCCTGAGGAACGTGAATGTGAATATCATATTTTTTATAAAATCCATCACTTAAATTTAATTCATTCTGCTTGGAGCGAACATAACTTAAGGCTGCCTGTGCAGATTCTTTCATCACATCTCCTAAAGACCCGGTGAGAGTTAACTCTCCTTTTCCAGGGACTACCGCAACCTCAATATCTAAAATATCTCCTCCAGCCTGATTATAGGCCAGCCCGGTTGCAACTCCAACTCTATTTTCCAGATTACTTTCCTGATGTTCATAATCAGGTAATCCCAGATATTTTTCCACACTGTTAACTGCTACCAGCGCTTTGTGATCTCTTCCTTCCACAAATTCCTTGGCCACCTTACGAGTAATAGCAGCAAGCTTGCGCTCCAGATTTCTCACTCCAGCTTCTCGGGTATATTCTCTAATTACTTTTAAAATAGCATTGGAAGAAATATTAATCTGATCATCTTTTAAGCCGTGATCTTCATAGATCTTGGGCAGCAGATGTCCTTCTGCAATTTTAAGTTTTTCATCCTCTGTATAGCCTGGAATCTCAATCAATTCCATTCGATCAAGAAGTGGTGCAGGAATTGGATGAGCTACATTGGCAGTTGTTACAAATAAAACATGTGAAAGATCAAATGGAACTTCCAGATAGTGGTCACCAAACTCTTTGTTCTGCTCTGGATCTAGAACTTCAAGCAGTGCAGATGCAGGATCGCCTCTAAAATCAGAACTCATTTTATCAACTTCATCCAGCAGAAAAACCGGGTTTTTGCTGCCGGCATCACGCATTGCATTAATAATTCTTCCGGGACGAGAACCGATATATGTCCGACGGTGACCTCTAATCTCTGCTTCATCTCTAATTCCACCTAATGAGAGGCGCACAAAATCTCTATCCAGGGCCCTGGCAATTGAACGTCCAAGAGAGGTTTTACCAACACCTGGTGCTCCGACCAGACATAAGATAGGACTCTTTTTTGCTGGTGCCATCTTGCGCACAGCCAGATATTCTAAAATTCTTTCTTTAACATCTTTAAGTCCATAATGATCTGCTTCTAAAATTTCTTCAGAATTCTTAATATCAATTTCTTCTTCTTTTTCCTTATTCCAGGGAAGATCTAAAATACAGTCCAGATAATTACGAATAACTGTAGCTTCAGGTGACATATTGGGAGTTCGATCAAGTTTCTCAATTTCCTCTTCAACTTTTTCAGCTACCTTTTCAGGTAAATCAGCTTCTTCCAGCTTTTCATAATAATCATCTATCTCGTCAGTTGTACTTTTATCTTCATCAAGTTCATCCTGAATAACCTTCATTTTCTCTCTTAAATAATATTCTTTCTGATTTTTTTCTACTTTCTTTTTAACTCTTTTATTTATATCCTGCTCAATTTTTAAGACTTCAATCTCATCCTGCAGCAGACTCAGCATTTTTTCTAAACGAAATATAATATTGGTCGCTTCTAATAATTCCTGCAGCTGCTTATATTTCAATTCAACCTGAGAAGAAATAACATCAGCCAGACGACCTGGATCATCAATATTGCTGACTGACATAATCGTTTCAGCAGGTAGGTTGCGGTTATATTTAATATACTCCTCAAATTCCTTAATTACTGTTCTCATTAAAGCCTTAACATCTGTAGTAACCTCAACTTTTTCTTCTGGTCGACTTGCTGCTTCCACCAGAAAATATTCTTCTGTATCAAGATATTCAATAACCTCAGCTCTTTCTAAACCTTCTACAACAACTTTAATCATCCCATTAGGAAGTTTAACCAGCTGCTTAACTTCTGCTATTGTACCAAAACTATATATATCAGCAATCTCCGGTTCTTCTACTGTTTCATCCTTCTGGGCAGCTATAATAATTTTCTTTTCCTCCATCATTGCTTCCTCCAGCGCAGCAACAGACTTATCTCTGCCAACTAAAAGAGGAATTACCATATGTGGAAAAACAATTACCCCGCGGGATGCCAGCAGCGGCAGCTCCATTACATCTTTAATTTCATTTTCTTCAGCCATTAATTTTCACCTCTATCTATTATATTTAAGTAATTCATGATAATCACTTATAATTTATTCTATTTTTATAATTCGGGATTAATTAACTTTCCCCTCCAATATTATTCAAAAAACAAAAGAGATAATACCACTCACTCTTTAGGAGTAATATTATCTCTAAATCTTCTCACAGCTTAATCTATCTTAAACAGTTTCTATTATTTAAACTTTTAGCTGTTAGGCACTTTCTTCCTCTTCCAGAAGTTCATCTTCAACTTCCAGAATTGGATCAGCATTTTCTTCTATAACTTCCTTAGTAATAATGCACTTTTTAATTTCAGGTCTTGATGGGAGTTCATACATAATATCTAAAACAGTATTTTCTACTACTGACCTCAAACCACGAGCTCCTGTATCCCGCTCTAAGGCTTTAGAAGCGATTGCTATCAGAGCATCATCTGTAAATTCTAACTCAATATCATCCATAGCAAAAAACTTCTCATACTGTTTTACTAAAGCATTACGTGGTTCCTTCATAATCCGAACCATATCCTCTTCCTCAAGCTGATCTAAGGTAACCTGAACGGGCATTCTACCGATAAATTCAGGAATTAAACCATAGTGCAGTAAATCCTGAGGCTGAATATGCTTTAAAGTATCTCCAATATTTTTGTTTTCTTCTTTGGTCTTAATATCAGCACCAAAACCCATAACCTTTTCGCTGATCCGGGAGTCAATCAATTTCTCCAGCCCATCAAAGGCTCCACCAGCGATAAAGAGAATATTTGTTGTATCTATCTGAATAAATTCCTGATGAGGATGTTTACGTCCACCCTGGGGTGGAACACTGGCAACTGTACCTTCTATGATTTTAAGCAGTGCCTGCTGAACTCCCTCTCCAGATACATCCCTGGTAATTGATGTGTTTTCAGATTTTCGGGCAATTTTATCAATTTCATCAACATAGATAATACCTTTTTCTGCCTTTTCTACATCATAATCAGCAGCCTGAATTAGTTTGAGCAGGATATTTTCCACATCTTCTCCTACATAACCGGCTTCTGTTAAGGAAGTAGCATCTGTTATCGCAATTGGTACATCTATTATCTTAGCCAGAGTTTGGGCCATTAGTGTTTTACCACACCCTGTGGGTCCAACCATCATAATATTACTTTTCTGCAGTTCTACATCGTCAACCATCATATTAGAATTAACTCTTTTATAGTGATTATAAACTGCTACAGAAAGTGATCTTTTAGCTCTTTCCTGACCAATTACATACTCATCTAAATATTTTTTTATTTCTTTAGGTTTTGGAACACTCTCAAATTCAAGATCGAGTTCCTCATCTAATTCTTCTTCTACAATTTCATTACAGAGTTCTATACATTCATCACAAATATAGACTCCTGGACCGGCAACCAATTTTTTGACCTGGTCCTGGCTCTTACCACAGAAAGAACATTTTAGTTCCCCGTCTTCGTGATCGTGATCGCCAAATTTGAACATTTTATCACCTCTTGGGCTAAATTACTTTTCACTTAATTCATTTACTCTTCACTTAATTCATTACGTGTAATTACTTCATCAATCAATCCATAATCTACAGCTTCTTCGGCAGTCATGAAATAGTCTTTTTCTACATCCTGAGCAATCTTTTCTGCAGTCTGACCTGTGTGTTTGCTGAGAATAGTGTTCAGCAGTTCTCTAATTCTCATAAGTTCCTTAATATGGATTTCAGCTTCAGTTGCCTTACCCTGTGCTCCACCGGCTGGCTGATGAATCATAACTCTGGCGTAAGGAAGAGCATAGCGTTTACCTTCTGCACCAGCAGCAAGCAGCAGCGCACCTGCACTTGCAGCCTGTCCCATACCAATTGTCACTACATCAGGTTTAATATACTGCATTGTATCATACATTGCTAGAGCAGCTGTTACTGAACCGCCCGGACTGTTAATATATAAATAAATATCTTTATCTGGGTCATCTGCTTCTAAAAAGAGCAGTTGAGCAATAACAGTATTTGCAACATCATCTGTTACTGGAGAACCTAAAAATACAATTCTATCTTTTAAAAGTCGGGAATAAATGTCATAAGATCTTTCCCCACGATTGGTCTGTTCAACGACCATTGGAATTAGACTCATAGTTTAAAACCTCCCTGTATTATTTTACACCTTATCTTGTACCCAAATTATCTTGTACCTGGTACCCGAAAACGATTTTTGTACCTGGTACCTATATATTATATCTAAAAACAGATTGAAAAACAGTTAATGTTTAACAATCTAATCAAATATTAGTTGTTTTCTGTTAAGAAATCAATTGTCTTTTGTCTGATGATATCTTCTTTTAGCTGTGAAAGCTGGCCCTGCATCTGCAAAATAGCTTTTATCTGCTCGGGATCCTGATCATGCATTTCTGCAATTTTATTAACTTCTTCTTCAATTTCTTCATCTGTTACTTCGATATCTTCAACATCTGCGATAGCTTCCAGAACAAGCAGTTCTTTTGCACGTTCAGATGCTGTTTCTCGATTCTGTTGTCTCCAGGTATCTTCCTCCATACCCATATAGTTCAAATAATCCTCTACATCCATTCCCTGCTGTGAGATAGACTGGGTTAATCTCTGGAACATCTGATCCAGCTGTTCATCAATAAGAGTATCAGTCATATTCACTTCAGCATTTTCGCTTGCTTTTTTAATGATTTCTTCTCTAAAGTTATTTTCTACAGATTCTTTCTTTTGTTCAGCTATTTCTTCTTCAATACTAACTCTTAATTGATCCATAGTCTCATAATCACTTGCTTCAACAGCAAAATCATCATCAAGTTCAGGTCTCTCTTTAACTTTGATTTCTTTTAGAACAACATCAAAGGAAGCATCTGCACCAGCAAGATCATCTGCCTGATAACCTTCCGGGAATGTGACCTCTACATTTTTTTCTTCTCCTACTTTCATTCCAACTAACTGTTCTTCAAAACCTGGAATAAAGCTTCCGGAGCCAATCTCTAAACTGTACTCTTCGGCAGAACCACCCGGGAATTCTTCGCCATCTACATAACCGGTAAAGTCAATAATAGCAAAGTCACCTTCCTGCAGTTCTTCACGATCTGCAGTAACTAACTGGCTGTACTTATCCTGCATTTCTTCCAGGCGCTGCTTGATTTCTTCTTCCTGAACTTCAGCATCTTCTTTTTCAATACCTAAACCTTTATACTCACCAAGTTCAACCTCAGGTTTCACTTCAACTATTGCAGTAAAAGTAGCAGCCTCTCCTTTAGAAATATAAAAGTCTTCTATATCCGGCTGTGCTACTGGCTCAATATCAGCTTCTTCTACAGCTTCACTATATCCCTGTGGGATAAGAATATCAAGTGCATCCTTGTGTAGAACCTCTTCGCCAAATCTCTGTTCAATAATTTTTCGTGGTGCTTTTCCTTTCCTAAAACCAGGAATTTCTATATCTTTAACCACCTGACGATATGCCTGTTCTAGAGCTTCATCTACACGGTCACTTTCTATTTCAACGTCCAGTTTAACTTTATTACCTTCCAAAACTTCTTTTTTTACTTCCATTAATATTCCTCCTAACTGATATTTAAATAAAACTTTTTGAAAATTCTCTATATGTTAATAATCCCCGATCTGGCACCGGGCCAATATCGGGGGTCAATGACAGAATTATTAAATGGTGCGAAAGGTGGGACTCGAACCCACACGGGGATTACCCACTAGATCCTAAATCTAGCGCGTCTGCCAATTCCGCCAC
>JASMSZ010000138.1:0-27311 GCA_041694515.1 Halanaerobium sp. | reverse complement strand
ATGCACTTAAAAGGCTCACTCCAGGATTAGATATATGGTTCTGGGATAATATTTCTTTAGATATCACCGGACAGATGTCCTAATACCAGTATTTAATTTTTAAGATTTTTATTTTTTGAATTATTTTAGACTTTTCGCAGTGCAATCATATATTCTTCTTGAATATTCCAATCCCAAATACCAATATTGCCACCCTCTACAGCAAGTTGTAACCTCTCTTTTACTTCTTTTAATTCAAGTTCTCTTTTTTTATTTTCAGTAATATCATCCATAGCAACATAAATTAATTCTCCATGATTTTCATTTTCAACCGAGAAAACATGAACATTGCAGTATTTAGTTTCATTATTAACAGTATAGGCTATCTCTTTTTCACATTCCTGATTATGCAAAAATAATTTTTTTGCTTCACCTAAATCTTCAGATTTTATTTTCGGTATAGCTACTTTGTTAATATTTTTATCAATAATTTTTTCTTCATCTAACTCAAAAATTTTTCTAAACTTTTCATTCGCATCTATTATATTTAAATTTTTATCCAGTAAAACAATCCCCTCTAAAGAATTAGTAAAGAGGTTCTCAAATATTATTTTCTGATTCTTTAACTCCTGTTTTTGCTTAATTCGGTGAGAAATGTCTATAATTTCAAATAACATCTTTCCATCATCTAATTGTGAATAACGGAAATTAAAATATTTATACTTACCAGCAGCAGTTGTAATTTTATAGGTTCGATCCTGAATATCATTTTCTATGTCATACTCAAAATATTTTTTGGCTTTTTCTCTATATTCTTGATCAGGATAAGCCTTTTTATACCAGTCTTCCATTGTTTTGATTTCAGATTCTGTATATCCAGTCATCTCTTTTATAGTCTGGTTGGTAAATAATAGCTGGCCCTGTTGGTCAGCTATTACAACTCCAATTGATAACTTATTTATTAAACTCTCCATTAATTGATCATCTCTTTCCATAGTTTTCTCATCTCAGACATCATTTTAGTGATAATACTTATATTATTGATTCTACATTAACTTTCAAAACCCTGTATTTATTTCTTTAAATTGAGCTTATTTAAGATAAATTCCAGGATGATTTATGGAATAAGCTATTTATATGATACTGATGAATGGGTGATCGCTTCCAGAGATGGGCCTCATTATGTTGAAGCAGCCAAAAAAGAAGATTATAAAGCTGAACAAAAAGCAGCCGCTGAAGCAGGAATGTAAATTGGTGATCATATTCTCTTATTTGATGGAGAATATTTAGAAAACGCTGATGATTTATTCTGGTATCTACAGGATAAATCATCTGGTGATCAGATTGGACTGACTTTTATCAGTGTAGATGCAGGTGGAGATTATAAAGAAGATACTTACTTTAAAACTGCTGCAGGATTTGAATATAATATTGCGGCGCCCAGCCTTTCTACCAGATTATTTGATTATGGACTGCTTGCAATCAGAAGTGGACACATCAATCTGGCTCAAAAGAGTATCCAGAAATTAAAAGATTTGCCAGAAAAATATCCTGCTGATTATAATAAAAGTACTGAAAAATTCAACAATGATGCAGTTATTCTTTTAGAAACATTGATAAAAGCTCTAAATAACAGCAGTGATGCTTATAATTATCTCCCGGAAGGTCTAGACGGAGCAAAACTGCACCAAAATTTCCAGGGGTACTTTAAATCCCCGGTAACTGCAGAATTATTAGCTCCACTATTTGTCGACCGAGCTAAACTTGCTTACTTTACTGGAGCTGCAGAGGCAGAATTAGCAGAAGTTAAAAAATGGGAAAAAGTTAAACTGAGTTTTGTTGATTTAAATGGTAATTTTATTCAGAGAGAGGCAGCAGACCCTTATTTAGAATAACTGCAGATATCTAGCTTATTTTAACAGCTCAAAAAATAGAGCAGGTCTTTAAAGACCTGCTCTTAAGTAATTTATAATAAAAATTACCAGTATACCCGCTCATAGGTATTTCCACTTATATTTAATTCTGTCCAGTTACTGTTAAAAACATATTTTTCAGTTGCTGTTTTAGCAGAAGATGTATAAAAAGTAACAATGTTATAACCATTATCTTTTGTCAAACTTTTTATTTCATAAGCTAAGTAGGGATTATATTGATCACCATTTTTTGAATAACGTCCAATTAAGTTTGTATTAAAGTTAACTGATATTAATTGAGCCTTATCATACCGTAAAAGTACATATCCACTATCTTTCTCAGCACATCCAAATAGTAATCGTTATTATAAGGAAATTCCTATAGTATCAAGTTAAATCTCATATTAGAAATAGCTCCTTCATTTCAGCTCTAGCTTAATCTTTTTATTTTAATGGATCCGAATCAAAAAATGCATAACCATTCTTTTTATTTGATTTAAAAATTGCTAAAAGCACAGTCTAATTTCATAAATTCAATAAAATCATCTACTAACTCCGGATCAAACTGGCTGCCCGCACAAACCCTTATTTCTGCTAAAGCAGCTTCTTCAGAAACAGCCTCTTTGTAGGGAGTGTTATGAGTCATAACATCATAAGCATCTACAATTGTAATAATCCGAGCCAGATAAGGGATATTTTTTCTCTGCAGCTGGCGGGGATAACCATTACCATCCCAGCGTTCATGATGTGCATAAATATCTTCAGCTATAACCACAAACTCTTCTGATGAGGAAGCTATTTCAAATCCTGTCTCCGGATGCTTTTTTACAACTTCCCATTCTATTTCTGTTAATTTTTCGGCTTTATTTAATATTGATTCCGGTATTGTGATCATCCCGATATCATGTAAGGTTCCAAACAGCGATAATCTGTGTAATTGAGAATTATTTAAATCTAAAAACTTCCCAAATTCATAAGCCAATCCACTCATTCTTTCAGAATGTTCTTTTGTTTCATTACTCTTCTCGTTTAGAGTATTAACCAGGCTTTTTACTATTTTACTTTTGGTGCTTCTACTTTCCGATAGTTTATTTTGATACATATCATTATCTGCCTGTTTTAAAATCTCTGTCAGATCAGGATCTGGGATTTCCTTTGTAGCAGTCCCCAGTGCAATCGAAACCGTCAATTCATCATTTTCGGTGATTTCACATTTTTCATTAATTCTGTTCATTATTTTTTGAGCATCTTCTTTGCTTGTTTGTGGTAGAATTATGGCAAATTCATCTCCACCCTGGCGGGCTAAAATATCTTCATCTCTAAGGGAAGATTTTAAAATTTTTGCTGTTTTGATTAAAAGTTCATCGCCTTTTTGATGGCCAAAACTATCATTAATTATTTTAAGCCCATTAACATCAGCCATAATAATACTCACCGGCAGCTGCCGTTCGGTATCCAATCTTTTCATTTCTTCTTCAAAAAATCTCCGGTTATATAAATCAGTTAAAGTATCTTTGTATAGAAGATATTTAATCTGCTTCTCCTGGTGTTTTTGATCATTAATATCCAGATGGATCCCAACCAGTCTCAGAGGATTCCCCTCCTGATCTCGTTCCACTATTTTGCCAATATCTTTTATCCATTTTAATTCCCCAGATTTAGTCTGAATTCGATGCTCATTTTCATAAAACTCTTTTTTCCCTTCAAGATGTTCTTTTAAACTCCTGTCGATATTTTCTTTGTCTTCAGCATAGACTAAATCTCGCCAGGTATTAATATCATTTTTTAATTCATCTAAATCATATTCTAACATCTTAGCCCAGTTTTCATTAAAATTAAGTTCGCCAGTTTTAAAATTCCAGTCCCAGACACCTACATTTGCACCTCTAATAGCCAGTTCCAGTCTTTCTTTGATTTCTTTAATTTCTTTATCCTTTTTCTTTCTCTCAGTTATATCATCATAAACTGCATATATCCCTACTTTACCAGTTAATAATTCAACTTTAATTACATGTAAAGAAAAATATTTGATTTTTCCAGTTTGGGTTTTTCTTTTCACTTCTACTTCTACATTATTATTCTTTAACACCTGGTTTTTATATTTAAAGAAATCTTCTTTTTCAGCCTCGGGAATTATAAAATTTTCAATATTATTACCTAGAAGTTCGTCCTCAGAATAACCAAAGACTTCTTCAAATTTGGAGTTTACTTTCAGCACATTATAATCCTGATCCATGAGAAGTATACCTTCCGGAGACTTATTAAATAGATTTTCGAAAAGTTTTTTCTGATCACTTAATTCTGTCTGGTTAATAAGCAGCTCTAAATCTTCTTCAATAATTCTTTTGAATTCCTGCAGTAATTTTTTGTCTTTATTCTGCAGATCCATACTCTTATTATCAAGAATACAAATTGTTCCAAATGATTTTTGATCCGGCCAATTTATAGGCAGACCGTAATAAGATATCATATCCAGTTCAATATCAGGATTGTCCTTCCAGACTTTATTTTTAAGAGCGTTTTTAATATAGAGTTCTTTATTTTCTGCCAGAACAGTTTCGCAGTACAGGCCCTCACCTATTATGTTTTCTTCCCCGGTGTTATATGGGTTTGACTCATTTTGGCTTTTTAGAAAAACTTCTATTGATTCCGCATTTATTTTCATTATTAAAGCAGCAGATACCTCTATCATATCGGTAATTAGGTTTAAAATGTTCTGCCATTTACTCAAAAACTTTTCGTTTATCTCCGGTTTATTAAGATCAGTAATTTCTATCTCTGTAATTTTGTTTTTCTTTCTTGAAAAAACCTGAGCTCTCATTTCCACCCTCCTCTACCCAAAAATTTGTAGATTATTTTTTTTATTATAACATTTTTTAATGATTTTTGCAGTATTTGTTGTTTTATATGGCAAAAAAATAACCGCTATAGAAAAAATAGCGGCTTTAAGTTGATTTATATTAAGTTTTAGATTGTTTAAGCAATAGAAAATTTGGTCTCCTGCACCTTTGGATTAACCATCTTACCTCTAAACTTAATCTCTAAAATTTGATAAGGTCCAGCTTTAGGATTAACCTCATCAATCACAGCCTTGTATTCTCCATCTTCTACCAATTTATCAATATATCTACTATAAACAGCTGGAACATAACCAAGTTTATACTCTTTATCTTTAGTCCAAATTTCAATCGCATGCATATCATAAATATTATCTTCTTTGATTTCTAAGTGAAGTTCCTGTCCAGATTCTAAATTATCTAGGTCTTTATCTCCATCATAATGTCTCCAGCCTGCAATATTAAATATAACTGTTCTGCATTTCTTTTCCTCATCAATAGGTTCCATAAACTCTAATGTATCTGTGCTCAGTCTTCCTCCAGTTCGTTTCAGTGCTTCAAATGGTCTGTTTTTTCTATCTTTACCATTCAATCTATTAAGGAATGGAGCAAATAATTTGTCAGAAGTATAATTTTGATCAATATCTTCAAAAATCTTAATAGGTTTATATCCCATCTGAAGTGCATATTCAATACTACCCTGTTCATTCTCATCTTCTCTAATATATTTAATCGGTGTTCCCAATCTATTTTCTTAAAATTTTAATTTAGTTTTTTAGCTTAGTTTAATATATTAAAGTATCGGTGACAGAAGCCGCGAAACAGATTCCCTGAGCTTCATGGTCCAGCTCCTATTTTCATAAAGTTCTTTTGTGATTTCCTGAGAATACTTTAAATCTTCTTCAAAAAGCTGATCGTGATATTCGGCTCTTTCTCTGTCATAAATAAAGGCGTTAATTTCGAAATTAAGTTTAAAGCTGCGGACATCCATATTTGAAGTTCCAATAGAAAGCACCCGACTGTCAATACAGATCGTTTTGCTGTGGAGAAAACCTTTAGTATAATGATAACAGCGAGCACCGGCTTCTAAAAGCTGACCGACAAAAGAATTATTGGCAGCATAAACAAAAGGATGATCCCCCCGGTCAGGAATCATAATCTTAACCTCAACTCCAGAACGAGCAGCCAGCATTAAGGCTTCCAGCATTGACTGGTCTGGAATAAAATATGGGGTCTGAATATAAATTGTCTCTTCCGCCTCATAAATCATCTTTAAAAACATGGCCTTAATTTCTTCTTCTCTGGAGTCAGGACCACTGCTTACAATCTGCAGCGCAGAATCACCTCTGTATTTCTTTTCGGGAAAATACTTTCTCTCTGCCAGCAGATCATCCCCTGAGGCGAAATTCCAGTCCAGTAAAAAACGATACTGCTGACTGTCAACACTTTCTCCCTTAATTTTAAGATGAGTATCCCGCCAGTCACCAAAACGTTTAGAACGGCCGAGATATTCATCACCTATATTAATTCCACCTAAATAACCTATCTGACCGTCAATAATTACATTTTTACGGTGATTTCTATAATTGATATCCAGCACAAAGGGAGCAAAGGAAACAACCTCACCACCGGCATCTTCTAAATTAAAAATAGCATAACGCGAAAGATTACGGCAGCCCATTTTATCATAGAGCAGCCTCACTTCTACACCTTCTGCTGCTTTTTTAGTCAAAATTCGCATAAATTCATTTCCCAGCTGGTCATCATTTATTATAAAATAATTGGCATGAATAAAATTCTCTGCCTTTTTTAAATCCTGAAAAAGATCTTCAAACTTTTCCTCAGCCCTGCTGTATATTTTAAGCTGATTATAACCGATTTCTGCCGGAAGATCACTCTGAATACCGAGCCTCATAATGCTCTGCTCCAGATGACCAAATCCCGCCTTTTGTTCCTCAGCAGAACGTTTAAAATATTTAAGTCTATTATTTTCAAGTTCATCTGCCTGCTGTTTGCGCTGATAAACCCTTCTCTTTTTGGGAGTTAAACCAAAAAAGAGGTAAAGTATAAATCCGAGCACAGGTATCAAAGTCAAAATCAGGAGCCAGGCCCAGGTTGCAGTAGGATCTTTTCTTTCAAAAAAGATCAGCAGAATTATAAAAATTATATTTAAAATTAATATCCCAGAAGGCAAAAATGATAAAAAATTCATAAACTCTCCTCAACAAAATTTATTCTTTTAATTTTACAGCTTTTTCTGCTTTCTCAACATCTTTAACCAGGCTTTTTATACTCAGTTCACTTTCGTCACTAAGATCAATATAATTCGCATCAACCCTGACAATTGGTGATTCTGGATGCCGGGAGTTGATAAAAACAATAACCGCTCTCTCTCCATTACTTAATTCTACCTGATCACCGATTAAAGAATAAGGTATTTTTTCTATAAAAAGCGATTTTAACTTATGGTCAAAAGAATTAAAATCTTCTTCTAACATTTTAACAGCAGCAAAAGGTGAGACTGATTTTTGGTAGGGACGATCTGTAGTTACTGCATCAAAGGTGTCACAAATAGCTATAATTCTACCAAAGAGAGGAATTTTTTTACCTTTTAGCCCCAGAGGATAACCGCTGCCGTCATATCTTTCGTGATGAGTTAAAATCCCGGCCATTATACTTTTGGAAAAACGGTTGCTTTTTTTAAACAGCTGATAACCGTACTGGGCATGCTTTTTTGCTTCTTCGTATTCTTCCTCTGTTAGAGGCTCTGGTTTATTTAAAATCTCTTTTTTTATTTTACTTTTCCCAATATCATGCAGCAGGGCAGCAGTAGTCAGGTTGCTGAGTCTGCTTTCATTTAAATGCAGCCATTTACCAAATTTATTAGCCAGAATACCAACATGTAAGGAATGAGAATATGTATAATTATCAATATCACGGGTCATTTTTAGGGTATCTTCTAAATCAAGATAATCAGAGATTTCCATTGCCTCTTCGGAGAGGCTTTTTACTGTTTTAAAGTCAACCTTTTTCATATAATAAGCCTTTTTATAAGTTTCCGAAAATTCTTCTAAGTTCTGCCTGTACTTCTCTCTGGCAATTTTTTTCTTATTTATCTTCTCTTTTATTTCTTTTTCCGTTTTGACTTTTACTTCTTTAATATCCATATTTCTCAATTGTGCAATCAGACGCCTATTAAGCTCAGTCCCGGGAGGGATTAAGACTCCTCCAAACTCACTTCTTATTTCCTCATCAATTATCATTCCACTTTCTAAAGCTTCCACTCTTAATTTATTCATAGAAATAATAACCCTCTCCTTTCTCAGGATCACCTAGTATACTCAATATTATAACATTTTATTCCTAAAACAACAATAAAATGACAGATTTGTTAGTATAAAAAAGCGAGATTTAAGCACTTTGCATTTCCCTGGCCAAATTGTTAAAATACTATCATAAGGTTCACAAAATAGGAGGTTGATAAAATGGATCTAGAAGATCTGGAAAATCAAACAATCAATAACTACAACTATTTAAAATTACTAAAAAAATTTTACGATTCCTATCTTCAGGATTATAAATTGAAATTTTTTAGCGTCCAGTTTTTACATGTATTAATTGCTGGTCTGACTCTAATCCCACCTCTCCTCCTGCGCGAAATTATAGATGTAGCAATCCCGGCGGGAAATATATCCCGAATTATTACTCTGGTGATAATTGCTTTTATTGTCTATTTAACCAGCTCTATTTTCCGCTATCTCAGAGTTTATCACGGTCACAAAGTTGCTCAATTTATCACCAGAGATATGCGCAATGATCTCTATAATCATTACCAGTATCTATCACTCAATTTCCACGATAATAAAAAAACAGGGGAGTTGATGTCCCGGGTCATTGATGATTTAAATCGTCTGCAGGAATTTATCCACCACGGACCCGAAGCAATTATCGGATCGGCTGTGCTGTTATCAGGTACAGTAATCATCCTTTTCACTTTAAATGTTAAGTTAACTTTAGTTACTTTATTATATGTACCCTTTTTAATTTATTTTTCTTATAAAATTATGCAAAAAATGCATCAGGCTTTTCGAGCCACCAGGAGTGCTAAAGCCAGTTTAAGTGATCGACTGGAAGATAATTTAGCCGGAATTAAGGTTATTAAGGCTTTTGTTAATGAAGATTTTGAGCAGGGACGTTTTAACGAAAAAAATCAGGCTCATACAGATAATCGGATGGCAGCAGTTAAATATTTAAGCATCCTCTTCCCTGGTTCCAGGATGCTCAACAGTTTTGGTATACTCAGCGTCATCAGTTATGGTGCCTATTTAACAGTAATTGGAGATATCACTGTCGGTACAGTTGTTGCATTTTACACCTATTTAATTCAATTTAGAGAACCACTGCTCAGAATTGTCCGCATGTCAGAAGGTTTGAGCAGATTTTTTGCCAGTACAGAAAGATTCTTTTCCCATCTGGAACTTAAGCCAGAAATTTTATGTAATACCGGAAATGAAAAAAGGGATAAATTAGAAGGGAAGGTAGAGTTTAAGGATGTACATCTGGCCTATGATAATCAGCAGGAAATCTTAAAGGGAGTCAATTTTACTGCTGATGCAAATCAGACTGTAGCTCTGGTAGGACCCAGTGGTGCCGGTAAGACAAGCATGGTCCGCCTGATCCCCCGCCTCTACGAAGCGAATCTGGGGAAGGTTAAAGTTGATGGACTTGATGTGCGAGAATACGATTTAAAAAATCTACGCAGCTATATCGGGATGGTAATGCAGGAAGATTTTCTCTTCTCTGATTCTGTTGCAGAAAATATTGCCTATGGCCGACCTGATGCTTCCAGAGAAGAAATTATTGAGGCAGCAAAGGATGCCAATGCCCATCAGTTTATAACTGGTCTCAAAGATGGTTATGATACTTTAGTTGGACAGCGGGGTATAAAACTATCTGGAGGCCAGAGGCAGCGGATTTCTATAGCCCGGGCCTTTTTGAATAATCCTAAGATATTAATTCTGGATGAGGCAACTTCTTCTGTTGACTTAGAAACCGAACAGCTAATCCAGGAAGCTGTAGATAAAGTCAGCCGAGGCAGAACCACCTTTATTATCGCCCACAGACTGGCAACTATAGTCAATGCTGACCAGATTCTATTTGTAGAAGCCGGAAATATAGTCGAACGGGGCAGCCACGAAGAACTAATGCAGCTTGATAATAAATACCGTGAGTTTTATGAGATGCAGTTTAAAAAAGAAGAGACCTCTTAAATAATCTAAATTCCAAAAAAAACAGGCCCAAAACAGGTACAAACTTCGGCAGTCCAGAGCACTCAAACTAAATTTCTCTCAGTATTTTTAAACTGTACTCACATATTTTAAAAACTTAACTACCTTTTTGACAATTTAATTAAGTTTTAATATATGATAATTTTGTGATAAGTCAACTTTCTGATATTTGCCGGAAGGGTAAATAATCCCACTCTGGGCCTGATTACCAGTTTTAATCACCGGAATCCTATTTTCCACTGCCCGAAGTACAGCTGCCTGCCACATTATATTCTTTAAAAGTTTACTGTTATTAAACCAGGCTTCATTTGTTTGATTGACTATAAAATCAACTTCAGCATCACCTGACTTTACATAGGAAGGATAGAGTATTTCGGAACAGATCACTGTTTTCCACTGCAGATTTTTGTTTTTAAATAGTTTTGATTCTGTGCCAGAGTTTAAAGATGAAAAATTGTAAGGGGTATATTTATTTAATATTTCTTGGTAGGGATAAGTCTCACCAAAATATAAAAGTAGATTTTTATTATAGCGCGCAATGATCTCTCCCGAATCTGAGACTAAAAAAGAACTATTATAGCGACCTGTGACTGAAGCCCCGGCCGCCAGGGAGCCAATCTGAATTGGAGTTTCAAATTTTTCTGCAACTTTATTCAGAAACTGCTGTCTATAATATTGATTTGAATAGAAATCAAAGGTGAGGTTTGTTTCAGGAGCAATGATTAGCTGAGTCTGATTAAGTTCTGCTGCAGCATTTAAAGTAAGTTCGATATTTCTATTTAGCTGTGCTGAACTCCATTTTCTCTTCTGATCGATCTCTGTTGTGATGATTCCAATTTCAATTTCTTTTGCTCCCTCAGCAGTAAAATTTTGCTGCTGACTAGAATAAGCAAAACTAAAAATCATTATAAATATCAGACTTATTATAAAAATATTTTTAAATTCTTTCTGAAAAACAAGCTGAAAAATAAGGCCGTTGACCAGGATTAAAACAAAGCTCAGAATCCAGATTCCTCCCACCTCTGCCAGCTGAATAAAGCTTAAAAACTCTACCTGAGTATAGGCAGGATTGGCAATCGGGAAAAAATCCAGCCAATAATAACGGCTGAACTCGAACAGGGTCCAGCAGAGAGCAAATAAAAATGGTCTAAATTTATTTTGAGTAAAAAACTGACTCTGCAGATAAAAATAAAGCAGAAAAAAGATACCATAGCTTAATGAAAGTAGTGAAAATAGTAAAATGAGAAGTAAAATTATCATTAGCATCGGAGCTGAAGTATATAGTTTGATGGAGTGATAAAGAAAATTACCCGAGAAAAGCAAAATCCAGAAGCCCAGATTCCAGCCGTTAAAAAAAATTTTACGGTAAGTTATTTCATCATTTTTAAGCACAAAAAGATAGTAGAAAAAAGGAAGTAGTGCAGTCCAGCTCAAATAATATAATTCCCCGTAATAATTGGCTGCTGTAAGCAATGCTGCTGATAAAGCTGTTAAAATAAGGGCCATTTTTTTCTTCCTTTCACCTGTCTATGATATTTGCAGCTGCCAAAATTTGTCTCAATTATTCTTTTCTATAAATACTGACTTCCCCAGATTGTAATTTCCCCATGGGTTGAGAGAGCACTAAAGATCATCACATCTTTTGCCAGGCCTTCATCATATTGTACTAATAATTTACCTAAATATTCAGTCTCATCAATATTGATTAGAAAGGAATTAATAAAACAATTAACTTAAATTTCTTCAAACTTAATTATAACAGAGCAGCAGAAGTATCTTTAATAACCGCTTACTAAACTCTCCTCTTAAGTGGAGGACTGCCCGCAAACTCAGAAAAATAATTACAGTTGCTGCAATAGAAATATCATATTAATGTACCACCCGCCTGCGCAACTTCTACTGCTAAAATTAATCTGAAAATTCCTACCCAATCTAAAATCAAAAGTAAACACCTCTAGAATCTTTCCATATATAATATTCTTCGTAATTGATTCCAATCCTTTAATATTTTCATTATTATTAGATTAATGTCTAGCTAAAAAAATTTGAGTTAAGCAGATAACAAATTGCCCGATTATTTGATTTAATTACTCTCCAATGTTATATTTACAATAAGTAAGCTTAATGAATAACAAATGGAGGTTAAACTATGAATAATAAAATGATTACAGCTGCAGTTTTGGTTATCTTATTAGCAGTATCAATGTCCTCAATGGCTCAGGAAGATGATTACATCGATTTAAATAACTATGATCTAGATCTAACGATAGAACAAAAATCTATTCTTGAAGAAGAATTAACAAACATGATTGATATTTCAGGTGAAATTGATCTGGGTTTGATCAAAATAATTCTGGGTGAATTAGAAGAAGATGAAAATTCTGAAGAGGATTATGATGAAGATAGTGAGGAAGCTGACTTTGGTCGTGGTTTAGCTCGAAGAATTAAAGAATATAAGGCAAATAACGAAGATTGGACCGGACAGGGATTGTCTAACATTATCCACAACTATATGGAAAATAACCATCCAGGCAAGGGAAAAGCCAAAGGAAAAAGTAACAATAATGGCAAAGAAAATGGTCCTGGCAATTCTAATAATAATCCGGGTAAAGGAAATTAAAATAGAAAATTCTTTTCCAAAATTAAAACAGCTCATTTTCATTAAAAACTGCTTAACACTTTAAATCGCAGGCTATTGAATAAACTTCAATAATCTTTTTTTATGTTTTTTCGATAATTTTAAATAAAACTCATTATAAATTTATTATACGAACTTCTTTCCCCACCAAAATAGTTCAAAATTTCATCTTCCTCAACTAAATCATTTTCCTCTAATCCTAAATAAATTTTAAAACTGCTCCAGCGATAATCTTCAGGCTTTAAGGTCAGCTTATCTTTAACAGGGTTGAGATGGATATAGCGGTTAACAATTAAGTTATAATAACTATTTTCTATTACTTTGGACACATAGCGTCCCTGAAAAACATGACCAACTGTGCTATATCGCTCATTAAAATACCTTGCATAACGCCAGTTAATTCCTCTCATAATTCTCCAGATTTCAATATCTTTTGTTCTAATTTGAAGGTGAACATGGTTAGGCATCAGACAATAAGTTAAAACACAGAAATCATATCTTGCTTTTACTTCTTTAATTATATCTAAATATATCAGATGATCAACAGCATCTAAAAAAATATTTTGCTTCTTATTGCCTCTGCAAATTATATGATATTTTGCCTCCGGATACCATACTCTTTTTTTATGACCCATGATCATCTTCCCTTCCATTATTTTACTTTAATTATATTATATCCTTTTATTTTATTAATTTCAATTATTTTACATAATAAAATAAAAAATATTATTTCGTACGCAAAGTTTTACATAATTCGACAGGTTCACGGTGCGTGTACATAAATAAACATAAACGCACATAAACGCAAAAAGACCAGCGGCGTCCCGCTGGTCTTTTATCCCTGCTCTTATATTTATTTTAAGCTATTTTTTTTAGAATTACTCTTCGTCTTTAGGAGCATAAGCTGTCTCCAGTCTCTTGTAAGACTGATAGCGCTCTTCAGCATCTTTTTCTGATTTTTCATAGAGCTCTTCCGCAATCTCAGGGAATGTCTTCTGTAAGGAAGAGAAACGTACCTCACTGAGTAAGTAATCTCTGAAACTTTCTGTAGGCTCTTTGGAATCCATGCTGAATGGATTCTTACCTTCTTCTTTGAGTTCAGGGTTGAAGCGGAATAAGTGCCAGAAACCTGCCTTAACAGCATCTTTCTCCTGGCTCACACTACAGCCCATACCAGCTTTAAGTCCATGTGAAATACATGGTGAATAAGCAATTACAATGGAAGGTCCATCATATGCTTCAGCTTCGGCGATAGCTTTGATAGCCTGATTCATGTTAGCGCCAAGGGCGATCTGTGCAACATAAACATAGCCATAAGTCATAGCCATCTGACCCAGGTCCTTCTTCTTGATCTTCTTACCAGACGCAGCAAACTTAGCAGCTGCAGCTGTTGGAGTAGCTTTAGAGGACTGTCCACCGGTATTAGAATAAACTTCTGTATCAAAGACTAAGACATTTACATCATCACCAGAGGCGAGAACATGGTCTAAACCACCATATCCAATATCATAAGCCCAGCCGTCTCCACCGAAGATCCACTGAGATTTCTTAGTAATAAATTCTTTGCGGTCAACTATCTCAGCAATTACTTCGTTTTCACTGTACTTAGCGAGTAAAGGCATCATTTTCTTCTTGATTTCCTGAGTCTTCTCGCCGTCATTATAGTTATCTAACATTTCTTTCATTAATTCGGTTAGTTCATCATCTAAGTTAAGCTCAATTGCTTCTTCCATTAAGTCAGCAATTTTAGCTCTAATCTGCTGATTGGCTAAGAACATACCATAACCATACTCGGCATTATCCTCAAATAAAGAGTTAGCCCAGGCTGGTCCATGTCCCTCTGGATTAGTAGAGTAAACAGATACAGGAGCAGATCCACCCCAGATTGAAGAACAACCTGTAGCATTAGCAATGAGCATTCTATCTCCAAATAGCTGTGTTACAAGCTTAGCATAAGCTGTTTCTCCACAACCAGCACAGGCACCATGGAATTCAAGCAGCGGCTGCTGGAACTGACTACCTTTGATATTAACAGGATCCATTAAATCATCTTTAATAGATATTTCGTTAATAGCATAATCCCAGTTGTCTGCTTCTTTGGCTGCCATTTCGGCAAATGGAGTCATTTCTAGAGCATCAGCAGGACATACATCAGCACAAACACCACAACCGGTACAGTCATAAGGACTTACTTGAATCTTGTACTCTAAACCTTCTAACTGTTTACCGAGTGCAGACAAAGTTTCAAATCCTTCTGGAGCCTCTGCAGCTTCTTCTTCATCCAGTAAGAAAGGTCTAATTACCGCGTGTGGACATGCCAATGAACACTGGTTACACTGAATACACTTATCACTCAACCAGTCAGGTACATTAATTGCAATACCACGTTTTTCATACTTAGAAAGTCCTGGAGGGAAGTGTCCATCTTCACGCCCAACAAATGTACTAACAGGTAATTCATCACCTTTTTGTGCATTAGCAACCTCAACTACATTTTTAACGAATTCTGGCACGTCTTCTTCCTCTTTCTCTGCAGCTTCTGCACTTGACCAGGAGGCCGGTACATCAACTTTAACCAGGGCATCCATAGCTTTATCTACAGCTTTATTATTCATTTCAACGATCTTATCACCTTTGTGGCCGTAAGATTTCTGAATAGCATCTTTTAGATATTCAATTGCTTCATCAACAGGAATAATGTCAGCTACTTCGAAGAAAGCAGTCTGCATAACCATGTTGATTCTCTGGCCCAGGCCAACTTCCTGTGCAATGTCTACAGCATTAATGATGTAGAAGTTAATATCGTGGTCAGCGATATATTTTTTCATTTCTGCAGGAAGATTTTCGTCTAATTCGTCTTCTGACCAGGTACAGTTAAGCACAAAGTTTCCACCATCATGTAAATCCTGTACCATGTCAAACTTATCTACATAAGATTCGTTGTGGCAGGCTACATAGTCTGCTTCGTCAATTAAGTAAGTTGACTTAATTGGCTGATCACCAAATCTTAAGTGAGATACTGTTACACCACCAGATTTTTTGGAGTCATAAGAGAAGTAAGCCTGAGCATACTTATCTGTGTTATCACCAATAATCTTAATAGCGTTCTTATTAGCTCCAACAGTACCATCAGAACCAAAGCCCCAGAATTTACAGCGAACTGTACCTGCTGGAGAAGGATTGATATGTTCTGTAAGTTCAAGATTGGTATTAGTAACATCATCGTTAATACCAATTGTAAAGTGATCTTTTGGATCATCTTCTCTAAGGTTATCAAATACAGCCTTAATTTGAGTAGGTGTGGTATCCTTAGAACTTAAACCGTAACGTCCACCAACAACAACTGGACGATTTTCTTGATCATAGAATAATGATCTTACATCTTCATAAAGCGGTTCCCCTACTGCACCAGGTTCTTTAGTTCTATCTAATACAGCAATCTTCGCAGCAGTTTCTGGAAGAGCCTTCATGAAGTATTTTTCGGAGAAGGGACGATATAATCTAACTTTGATCAGACCAACCTTTTCTCCCTGATCAACTAAGTACTTAACTGTTTCTTCAATAGTATCGGTTACAGAACCCATAGCCACAATTACGTATTCAGCGTCTTCTGCACCTACATAGTTAAATGGATGGTATTCTCTACCTGTCAATTCGGAAATATCCTGCATATAATCTTCTACAATATCAGGTACTGCTTCATAAAAACTATTAGCAGCTTCACGTGCCTGGAAGAAAATATCAGGGTTTTGAGCTGTTCCCATTGTTACAGGACGCTCAGGATTTAAGGCTCTGTGTCTGAATTCGCTAACCTTGCCGTAGTCAACTAATTCTGCCAGATCATCATAATCTAAAACTTCTATTTTTTGATATTCATGGGATGTTCTAAAACCATCAAAGAAATGAGTAAAGGGTACACTTGATTTAATGGACGCCAGATGAGCAACACCAGCTAAGTCCATAACTTCCTGAACACTACCGGAAGCCAGCATAGCAACACCAGTCTGGCGAGTTGCCATTACATCAGAGTGGTCACCAAAAATTGATAGGGCATGTGTAGCAACAGTACGTGCACTAACATGAAAAACACCAGGTAATAATTCACCGGCGATTTTGTACATATTAGGCAGCATCAGCAATAATCCCTGAGAAGCTGTAAAAGTAGTTGTCAAAGCGCCTGCCACCAAGGAACCGTGTACTGCACCAGATGCTCCTCCCTCAGACTGCATTTCAGTCAACTTCACTTCCTGGCCGAAAATATTCTTGCGGCCGTTAGCACTCCATGAGTCGACTAATTCAGCCATTGGAGATGAAGGAGTAATAGGATAGATAGCTGCTACGTCTGTAAAAGCATATGCTACATGTGCTGCAGCAGTGTTTCCATCCATGGTCTTCATTTGATTTGCCATTATAACTTTCCCTCCTATTAATAAGGTAATTTATTATTATTTATTTCCTCTTTAAGTATAATACTTTACAATTCTGCTGTCAAATATTTCACAGCTTTTAAGGGGATTTTTTGGTATTCGAAATTATTAGAATTCTTTAAATAACCGCACTATTAGCGAGACCTTGATTTTGCTTTATCCAGACGGTTTTCTGGCAGAGAGAATGTAGAGTGATTTATTAAGATACTCTGACTCAGTTTTGAGTCCAGTTTCAGCTGTCATTTCTGCCAATTTTTGAGCTTTGAAAAAATTTACCGGCTCTCCGACCAATTTTTCGAAAAAAATAATTACCTTTGTGAAAAAGGTAGTGGGATCAAATTCTAAAATATATAATTTTCCACCTGGTTTGAGCACCCTTCCCGCCTCACTTAAAGCCGTTTCCACCTGCCGGAAGTGATGAAGAGCATCTGAAATTGTTATATAATCAAAAGTTTGATCTGCAAAAGGAAGATCAGCTCCTTCAGCCAGCTCAAATTTTACCTGTTGATTGAAGTTCTTCTGCCTGCCCTTTTTGAGCATTGCTTCTGACGGATCAGCAACTATAACTTCCACATTTTTAGGCAGATGATTGGCCAGCTCGCCAGTCCCTCCTCCCAGATCAAGTAATTTTATTGATGACTCTTCCTTTTTGGACTCCTGTTTTCCTTTAAATTTCATCTGATTTAGGTTGAGCTGATTTCGACTTAATTCGGGTCGCGCACGACACCTGCACGTTAATTATTATTAAATAAATCCCTGGTATATACTTTTTCTTCTACATCCTCTAACTCAGCAGCCATTCGATTGGCTATAATAATTTCTGATTCTCTCTTAAATTCTTCTAAATCATTAATAACTCTTGATCTATAAAATTGATCATCTTCCAGAGCCGGCTCATAAACTACTACTTCGATCCCCTTAGCTTTGATACGCTTCATAACCCCCTGGATAGATGACTGTCTAAAGTTATCCGAGTTTTTCTTCATTGTTAAACGGTAGACTCCAACTTTTTCGGGCTTTTGTTTAACTATCATTTCTGCTATGTGATCTTTTCTGGTTCGATTGGCATCAACAATTGCCTGCATAATATTATTGGGCACATCTTCGTAATTAGCCAGCAGCTGTTTGGTATCTTTGGGCAGACAGTAGCCTCCATAGCCAAAAGAAGGATTGTTGTAGTGATCTCCAATTCTCGGATCTAAACTAACACCCTCAATAATCTGTTTGCTGTCTAAATCCCTGACTTCAGCATAGGTGTCCAGCTCATTAAAAAAGGCAACCCTCATGGCCAGATAGGTATTGGCAAATAGCTTTATGGCCTCTGCCTCAGTTGAATCGGTAAATAAAACCGGGATATCTTCTTTTTTCGCACCTTCTACTAACAGATCAGCAAACTCTTCTGCTCTTTCAGATCTCTCTCCCACAATAATCCGGGAAGGATAAAGATTGTCATAAAGAGCCCTACCCTCTCTCAAAAATTCCGGTGAAAATATAATGTTTTCTGTATCAAATTTTTCTCTCAGTTCTTCGGTATAGCCAACCGGAACTGTTGATTTAATAATCATTACTGCATCTTCGTTAAAAGAAAGCACATTTGCTACAACAGCCTCTACAGTTCTGGTATTAAAATAGTTCTGATCCGGATCATAATTTGTTGGAGTAGCAATAATCACATAATCTGCCTCCCGATAAGCTTTTAGCGAATCAGTCGTTGCCTTTAAATCAAGCTCCTTATTGGCCAGATAGTCCTCAAGTTCGGCATCCACTATTGGAGATTCTCTTCTATTGACCATCTCCACCTTTTCTTCGATTACATCTACAGCAGTCACCTCATGGTTTTGAGCAAGTAAAACTGCATTGGACAGCCCCACATATCCAGCTCCTGCTACTGTAATTTTCATATTATCATTCTCCCCTGTATGTAAATTTTGTTATTGATAAATAAATTCTCAATTCTAATTTTATTACAAAAGGGACCGAGATTCAAACAAAATACTCGACAATTTTTGCTGTTTAGCTACTTAATTTTTAAATTATTTAATTTTAAATGCAGGAAAAGCAGATTTGAGTTATAATATAATATATAAGCTAACTAATCAACTTTAGCACTCTAAAGGTGTAAAGGTACCCGGTGCGTGAACATAAACGAACATAAATATTCAAAAGGAAAGGAAAGATTATGGACTACCAAAAACAGATTGAAACATTTGTCAACTATTTTAAAGGTGCTGAAAGCGAAAAAGAAAATCATAAAATTGGGCTGGAATTTGAACATCTGATTTTAAAAGAAGATCTAACAGCTGTAGGTTATTTTGAAGAACAGGGAATAGAATCACTGCTGCAGAAGTTAAGTCAGGGAGAATGGGAAAAGGTTTTTGAGGGAGATCATTTAATTGGACTAAAGGACAATAAAAAGGCTATTACTCTGGAACCAGGTGGACAGTTAGAACTAAGTCTGATCCCCTTTACTAATCTGGAACAGATAGAAAAAATTTATCTTAATTTTATAGAAGATTTAACTAAAATTTTGGATGAGCGGAACCAAAAACTGGCTGTACTCGGTTATCAGCCTAAAAGTCTGATTGAAAATATCACCCTGCTGCCCAAAAAGCGTTACGATTTTATGTACAAATATTTTAAAAACACAGGTAAATATGCACATCATATGATGAAGGGAACTGCCTCTGTTCAAATGAGCATTGATTATATAAACGAAGAAGATTATGTTAAAAAAATGAGGGTCGGCTATTTTTTATCTCCTTTAATCTATTATCTTTTTGATAACACTCCTTTTTTTGAAGGTCAAATAGCAGCTGATTCCAGTATCAGAGAAGAAATCTGGACCAACTGTGACAGCCAGCGGTCGGGAATTATCGACGGTATTTTTGATAAAAAATTTGGCTACAGTGATTATGCAGAATATCTTTTAAATACTCCCCCCATTATCCGAAAAAAAGAGGGCGAATTAATTTATACCGGGGATCAGCTTTTAAAAGATGTAATGCAAAACGATAAATTAGAGGAGGTTGAACATTTCATTTCTATGGTTTTCCCCGATGTCAGAACCAAAAAATACATAGAAATCAGATCAGCAGACGCGCTGCCCTATCCCTACAATTTTGCTTTTGCTGCCTTATTGAAAGCTCTGTTTTATAATCAGGAAAATCTTGATTATCTCTATCAGGAGTCTTTAAAATATAATCAGCAGCAATTTTTAAAGTTCAAAGAAGAAATTATCAGAGATAAAGAAAGCAAAAAAAGAGAAGAATTGATAGCAGAGATATTCAAACGGGCAGAAAATGTTTTAAATCAGGCTGAATTAAAATACTTAAGAAAACTAAAAAAAATATATTTTGAATATGGCAGACTTAAGTTTAAAACCCTGGCTAATCTGGAACAGGGGAAAGCAGAAGCCCTCAACTGGTGTCTTTTAAACTAAATAATTTAACCCCGGCAGTTTCAGCTGATCCAGTTTCTAGATCTGGACCAGTTCTTTTGAAATCAGCCGGGGTTTTTAATTGCTATTAGGTTTTTATAACATTTGCAAAAGAAACAATATCTTTAATTATTCTTCTTTCATAAACTCTTTAAAAAAGACTATAAATACTGCCAGCATTAAGGCTAAAACTGCTGCAATAGCCATATTAAGTATTTTATTGTTGTCTAAGGGACTTGAAGGTGTAATCGCCTCAGCATAGAATTTAACATCACTTGTTCTCTGTGCCTCAGTAATTCTTGCTTCTTCAACTCTGGATGCTAAAGAATTATAAGTCTTTTGAACATCATCAATCTGCTGATCCAGTAAAGATTTTTTATTCTCACCTTCCCATAATTGATTCTGCATTTCTTTTATTTCAGAAGTTAGTTTATTTACATTATTTCTATAATAAGCAAGCTCCATTTCTATTCCTTCAATTTCCAATTCTAAATCAACTTTTTTATTTATTAATTCTTTATATTTCTGAGCATAATCATTATAAGAATCACGATAAAGAGATAAGCTATTATTAATATTATCCTTTTCTAATTTTAAAGAATAATATTTTTTATTTAAAGTTTCAAGCTTAGATTGTTCATTTGTAATCTGAGTATTATAATAGTCAATTAAAATTGGTATTTTCTCAGTAACTATAATATTATCTGTTAAATTAGTTTTTGCTTTTTTATAAATTGGATTAACCATTTCACTCTCAAGTTTTAATTTTTTCAATACATTGATTTCCGACTCAGATAAAAGATTATTCCATAAAGTATTATTATCAATACTTCTATTAACTATCCATCTGTCATTTTCTTCTTCAACTAATTTAGATAGTTCCTTGTTTTCTTCTTTAAGATTAATTAAATTATTTTCAAACTCTGAAATTTTATTCCTATATTTAATTATATTCCTTCTTGTAGATTCTATTTTTTTCTGTAAAAGAGTTAAATCATATTCTTGATTAAAAGTTTTCAATTGCTGCTGATAATTAACATAGCGCTCTTTAATCTTTAGCAAGTCATAATTATTATCTTTGTAATCCTCATTATTTAACTCTCCAATCCAAATCCCATTTTCTTCCATACGATCCAACTGTTCAATTACATTTTCATATTGAGAATTTCTAGAACCAAGTTTGTTTTCTAAATTAATTATATTTTTATTATTCTCGTTTAGTGAATTTACTTTGTTGTTTAAACGCTGCCTCAATAATCCAAGTCTATTTTTTTTATTAAATGTTAAAAGATCTGACTTAAGATTGTTCAGTTTTTCTTCAGTATCTTTAAATTGTTCCTGAATAACTGTAGCAACTTCTCGTACCTCATTTTGTCTTATTTCCTTACTATCCGATATAAAGTTTTCTGCCCAGGCGTTAGCTATATCTGCTGCTAATCCTGGTTCTTTATTTTTAACTCTTAGTTCTATTAGTGGTGCATCCCCATTATCACTTTCTTCTGAGGCCAGAATTTCGATACTCATCATATTATCTAGTTCATCAGCACTATATCTTTCACCATTTTCGTTTCTCAAATCTAAATCATTTATAATTTTTTGTTTCAGCGAATCAGTAGTAGCCAAATTTCTGTATGTATCTATAGAAAAAGATTCTACCTCCAGGGAAGTTGTATAACGTGGAGTTAAAATCAATAAAGTTGACTTGGCCTGATAAACTGGTTCAATCATAAATGTGCTATACACAAAAGCAATTAGAATAGCTAAGATTACTAATCCAGCAATAAAAAACTTATTATCCCACAACAGCATTATATATTCCCTTAGATCAATTTCGTATTCATCATAATGATTTGGCTGATGTTCATTCTCCATAAAAATACCTCCATTTTAAATAAATTATCATATTTATTGTATTATCATAATTGCAATATTGCAGGAGTCAAACTCCGACAAGATTGTGTATATTACTCAAAATTAATCTCACTAACATATACAAATTCAAGTTCTACAATCTCGGCGGCAGCCGGCCAGACAATTATTTTTTTCCCACTTAGATTTGCCTCAATATCTGAAGCATTATTTCGCCTGATTAAATAAATATCCTCTCCACCCTGATATTCAATAGAACTTAAATTGTTATAACTAATATTTAAACTCCCCAGAGAGGTATTAATACTAATAGAATTTTCTACAGTACTGGCAGAGAAAAAATCTCCATTCCTTAAACTTACAGAAATCTGGGTATTGTCATTAAACACATTACTATTAGAAAAGTCAACACTTTTAATTTCCGAAGCAGAAAAGCTTCGCTCTCCTCCATCAGCCAGAAAAATAATATCCGAAAGCAGTTGTCCGCTAAATCTATTATTTGCTGAGGCTCTGACAACAAAACTTCCATTGGCTCTATCTATTTTATTGATATACTGGCTCTGAAGATTTAATTTGGCATAAGAAGTCTGCAGAGTTAAACTTGAATTTTGCACATCTCCCCTCAGGCGCTGACCATTTTGAAGTTCAATCTGATCAGCCAGAACAGATGGACTCAACACAACTGCTATTAAAAACAGCAGGCTAAAAGTAATTAAATAATTTTTCATTTTCTCCTCCCATCATAAAAGACAAAGTCTAAAAATCTTATTCTTCAAACATGCTGTGCAAAATACTGGAGACAAAACTAACAATTATCGAGGCAATTAAAGCCGAAAAAAAGCCGCTGACTGCAAAACCGGGAACTAAAACAGAAGTTAAAGCCAGCATAATTGCGTTAATCACCAGTAAAAATAAACCAAAAGTTAAGATTGTAAATGGAATAGTTAAGATTGTAAAAATCGGTCTGATAAATCCATTAACAAAACCTAAAACCACTGCTGCAAAAAATCCAGCCCAGATTCCGGTCACGGTAATTCCCGGCAGTAAATAAGCAGCCACTAAGAGAGCTACCATTGTTGAAACTACTTTTGCGAAAAAATGAGACATTATAAATTCCTCCTTTTGAAATTTTGCCAGATATAAGCTATCATTATTTTAATTATCCATTTAGTTTTCATTTCATTTTAGCCTTTATCCCACTATTATTTACTTCTCTGATAATTACATTATACCTTTTTTGAAAAAAATGTCAAAATTATGACTGCTGATTATTTTTGACTGGCTCAATTGTTATATTCGTTTTTTATGATATAGTTGACAGCCTCTAAATACTGTATTATAATATAAACCAAAGTAAAGTGCTCAACTTTAAAAGATTTAACCTAAAAATGATCTGGGGAGGTAATTTTATGATTTTTAATAATGTAACTGAAATGATAGGAAATACACCTTTGGTTCGACTGAATAATTTAGTAAATGATAATTCTGCTGAGGTGGTACTTAAACTTGAAAGTTTCAATCCCGGGGGCAGCGTAAAAGACAGAATTGCTTTTAATATGATCAGCAAAGCTGAAAAAGCTGGCAAAATTAAGCCGGGTGGAGTTTTAGTTGAACCGACCAGCGGTAATACTGGAATCGGAATTGCAATGGTGGGAGCAGCTAAAGGTTATGAGGTTGTTTTAACTATGCCCGAATCCATGAGTCAGGAAAGAAGGCAGATGCTTAAAGCCTATGGTGCAGAATTAATTTTGACACCAGCTTCTGAGGGTATGAAAGGCGCAATCTCTAAAGCAGAGGAAATTGCTGCTGAGAGAGGTGGATTTATTCCTTCTCAGTTTACCAATCCTGCCAATCCGGATATTCACCGCCAAACTACTGCTAAAGAAATAATTACTGAAACTCAGGGTAAAATCGATTATTTTGTAGCAGGTGTTGGAACCGGTGGTACAATTACTGGAGCCGGTGAGGAACTTAAAAAAAGAATTAACAATCTTAAGGTAGTGGCAGTAGAGCCTGAAAACTCAGCTGTTATCTCCGGTGGTGAACCTGGACCACATAAGATTCAGGGAATTGGAGCTGGATTTATACCTGAGGTTTTAAATACCGAAATTATAGATCGAGTGGAAAAAATAAAAAATGACGAAGCTTTTGCAGCTGCTAAAAGCTTAGCAGCAGAAGAAGGTATCTTTGCCGGTATTTCAACCGGAGCTGCAGTTGCTGCCGCTCTCAGATTAGCTGAAGAAGTAGGCAAAGATAAACGAATTGTAGTAATTGCACCTGATACAGGTGAGCGTTACCTATCAACCGGAGTCTTTGGTTAAAGTGCAGCTGCCGTTTGCGCAGCCAAATTTATCCAATTTTATCTATTTTTAATAAAGTTTACCCCGATAATTTGACATAGAAGAATTTCCCCTGTGAAAGGCCCGGAGGACCCCCAACCTACCGGGCTATTTCCATGTCTATTTATATCTGCGTACCGGGCACCTGTCGTTTTTTGTCGAAAAACCTGAGTGATTTGTCATAATCTAAAAAATAACATATAATTAAAACTGGACTTTTAAACTTTAATTTAGTAAATTAAAAAAGGGGAGATTAATATGGCAAGTAAAGTTTTTATGGCAGATATGAAGGCTTCATCTGGTAGTGAAAGTCTGGTAAATAAACTGGGAAAATTATTTTATCAGGCAGGCTTCCACGAATTAATTGCAGAAGATGATTTTGTAGCAGTTAAACAACATTTTGGTGAACCGGGCAATACCGCTTTTATCAGACCGGTTTTTGCAAGGAAGATAGTTGAAATTTCGAAAAAGCTAAAGGGAAAGCCCTTTTTGACTGATGCTAACACTCTTTATACTGGTCAGCGCTCCAATTCTGTGGACCACTTAAATGCAGCTATAGCAAATGGCTTTGGCTATGCCACCGTCCAGGCACCGATTATTATTGCCGATGGTCTTAAAGGTAAGGGCTCAACTGAGGTTGAAGTTAATCTTAAACATTTTGATAAAGTTCGTATTGCTTCGGAAATACTGGATGCTGATGTTCTGATCAGTCTGGCACATTTTAAGGGTCATGAACTGGCTGGTTTTGGCGGAACTTTTAAAAATATTGGGATGGGCCTCGGCAGCAGAGCCGGTAAGCAGATGATGCACTCGGCTGTTCTGCCTGAAATTACCGAATCTGAATGTATTAAATGTATGCAGTGTGTAAAACACTGTCCGGTAGACTGCATTACTATCAATGACCAGGAAAGCACTATCAATCATGAAATCTGTATTGGCTGTGGAGAATGTGTTGTTACCTGTCCGACAGATGCAATTGCTGTGGAATGGGAATCCACCAGTGAGGGAATGGAAGAACGTCAGGTAGAATTTACTTATGGTATTGTTAAAGATAGAAAAAATATCTATATTAATTTTATTACCAATGTTTCTCCTGACTGTGACTGTGCCGGCTGGAGTGACCGCCCAATTGTAAATGATATCGGGATTTTAGCCTCTAAAGATCCGGTTGCCCTGGAGCAGGCTTCCCTGGATCTGGTTAACCAGGCTGAACCAAAAGGAATGCTCGAAGATCGAGATTTAAAGCCTGGAGAAAATAAGTTTAAAGCAGTTCATCCAAGTACTGATGGTGGAGTAAGGCAGATTGACTATGCTGCTGAAATCGGAATGGGCTCAAAAAAATATGAATTGATTTCTCTGTAAAATGTAAGAAAAAAGGGCAGGAACCCGTGGATTTTGCAGGCAGCCGTTAAATGCTGCCAGAGCACGATTAGACAAATCGCCGCAGGAGCCTGACCTTTTTTTGCTTTTTTATTTATTTCATTATCTCACTTTCGCCCAGTTTATAATCTACAATTTCTAATTTATCCTTGATATTTAAACCATATTTACAGGATTTAAACTCAGCTGCTTTTTTTAATAAATCTGCTGCTTTTATCTCCAGTTTCTTATATCTCTCTTCTGCCAGTTTTTTATCTCCAAACCAGAAACGCAGGCGGTCTCGCAGAGCATAGTCAGCAGGGTTTCTGGGTCTTCCATCATACATCTGGCGGTCATAATAGCCTTCCATTCTAAATACATCTTTTATGTTTTCTCCATCTTGATTAGATACTGTACATTTCTGGCACTGACGACAGATATAATCCCCTAATTCTTCTGCATTGTTAAATAATTCTTCCTTCTCATCTGCAGTCATTGGCTCAAATTCATCTACCAGTTTGAGATCCATCTCGAGCATTTCTCTGCTATTCATCCCTGTCACAACTGCATCTATCGGCAGCGAAAAGACATAGCGAAAAGCATCTTCAACATTCTGCCACAAAAATCCATCAGCCAGAGGTTTCATACAGAGTGTACCAATATTCTTTTCTTTAACTAAAGGCAGCAGTTCTTGTTCTAATCTGGGAAAGTTAAAGTTATCAAAATAATTAAAATGAGTCATCATTACTTCAAATTCGCCTGTTTTTAAAGCCTCAATTAAAACATCAGGCTGGCCGTGACCGGTAATTCCAATGTGCTTTACTTTTCCCATTTCTTTAGCCTTTTTGGCAGCCTCCAGAGAACCACCAGATTCCAGTATAGATTCCAGATCAGCCTTATCTCCAACTCCATGCATAAAAATTATGTCAAGATGATCTGTCTGCAGATTTTTTAAACTGCGATCTATTTCCTCCATAGCACCTTCTGCATCTCTAACCCCTGTCTTGCTGGCCAGAATAAGTTCATCTCTTCTCTGTTTTACTATTTCTCCGATTTTCTTTTCTGATTCTCCAGCACCATAAGAAGCCGCTGTTTCCAGATAATTCCCCCCACGATCTAAATAAGTATTTAATAAATCAGCAGCCCGATCAGCCGGGATTTCTATTAAGTGGAAACCTCCAAATCCCAGCAGACTAATTTCTAATCCAGTTTTTCCAAGTCTTCTC
>JASMSZ010000137.1:0-28363 GCA_041694515.1 Halanaerobium sp. | reverse complement strand
AATTGTATAGTGAAAGCTTTGACTTTTAAACAGGGTATACATCCTGAGTATAATAAGGAATTAACAAAGGATAAACCCTTAAAAAATGCGAAACGTCCTGAGGAAGTAATTATTCCTCTAAAACAACATATTGGAGCACCTTTAAAAGTGCTGGTAAAAAAAGGTGATCAGGTTGATCTGGGTCAGAAGATTGCAGATGGAGATAGTTTTGTTTGTGCACCTATTCATGCTTCAGTCTCTGGAACTGTTAAGGAAATCAGAAAAGTAACAGATCCAGGGGGGAATATTGTTGATGCTGTAGTTATTGAGGCAGCAGAGGAGGATACACTTAATTCTGGTTTAGAAAAACATGATAATTTAGATAACCTGGATGCTGGAGAAATTAGAAAGATTATCAGGGAGGCAGGAATAGTGGGTATGGGAGGGGCAATGTTCCCGACTCATGTTAAAGTATCTATTCCTGATGATAAAAGTGTTGATTATGTAATTTTAAATGGGGCAGAATGTGAGCCTTATCTAACAGTTGATCATCGGGTAATGGTGGAAAGACCAAAGAGTATTGTTTTTGGTTTAAAAGCTTTAATGAAAGCTGCAGATGCACCGAGTGGTTTTATTGGGATTGAAGAAAATAAGCCCGAAGCAGTTGAAAGCATGCAGGATGCAGTTAAGGATGATAAAAATATTGAAGTTAAGGTTTTAGAAACAAAGTATCCTCAGGGTGGAGAAAAAATGTTAATTGAAGCTATTTTAGGAAGAGAAGTTCCTGCTGGGGGTTTACCGCTTGATGTAGGAGTAGTGGTCAACAATACATCGACAGCGGCTGCAGTTGCAGATGCAATTAGAGATGGGAAACCTCTTTATGAAAGATCTGTCTCGATAACCGGTCAGGGGATTAATTCTCCCCAAAATTTGATTTATCGAATAGGTACTAATATTGGTGATCTGGTTGAAGAAGCCGGCGGTTTAAAAGAAAATGCTGCTAAGGTTATCACCGGTGGACCGATGATGGGGGTGGCTCAAAAGAATCTCAACATTCCCGGGGTAAAGGGAACATCCGGCATCCTGGTTTTAGTTGAAGATCAAGTTGAAAATTATGAACCTTCTCCCTGTATTAACTGTGCTAAATGTGTAGATGCCTGTCCAATGTTTTTAATGCCTACACAGCTGGTAAATTATGCGAAAAACGATATGGTCGACGAATTAGAAGAATGGCAGGTCTTAAGCTGTATTGAATGCGGCTCCTGTTCATTTGTCTGTCCGGCTAAAATACCTCTTGTTCATCATCTGCGGCTTGGTAAGGCACAGGTTATGGCGAAAAAAAGAGAAGAGAATTAAGGAGGATAATTAATAATGAATAACGAATTAATTGTAACATCCTCACCACATGTCAGATCCCGGGATTCAGTCCAAAAAATAATGTGGTCAGTCGTAATTGCCCTGCTGCCAGCAGTTTTTGCTGCTGTTTATTTCTTTCAGGCAAGAGCAATTTCGGTGGTTCTGACAGCTGTTGCTGGTGCGGTTTTAACAGAATACATATTTCAAAAAATCAGAAACAAAAAAATTATGATTAAAGATGGAAGTGCAGTTGTTACAGGACTGCTTCTGGCACTTACACTTCCACCATCGATTCCACTCTGGACTGCTTTTTTTGGAGCAGTAGTAGCTATTGGACTGGGAAAACAGGTTTTTGGTGGAATCGGTCAAAATCCATTCAATCCCGCTTTAGTTGGGCGGGCGTTTCTAACAGCATCTTACCCGGTTTTAATGACTACCTGGACTGTGGATGGAGTTTCTTCTGCAACACCTTTAAGTCAGATGAAGATGGATGGGATTGCAACTGACACCTGGAATCTTTTTGTAGGTCAGATTGGTGGTTCTTTAGGAGAAACATCAGCTTTAGCACTTTTATTGGGTTTTGCCTATCTTTTATACAAAGGTTATGTCAACTGGAGAATACCTCTGGCAATGGTGGGAACAGTATTTTTAGGTACCTTTGCTTTTGGTTCAGATCCAATATTTCATCTTTTTGCAGGTGGGCTAATGTTGGGGGCTTTATTTATGGCTACTGATATGGTTTCCAGTCCAACCACTAAAGCCGGTCGCTGGATTTTTGGAATCGGAGCTGGGCTTTTAGTTGTGATAATCAGACTCTGGGGTGGATATCCAGAAGGGGTAATGTACAGTATTTTGTTGATGAACACAGCGGTACCCTTAATTAACAGATATACAAGACCTCGTAGTTTGGGAGAGGTGAAATAAATGGAAAAGAACAGTAAAAAAGCAATGATTATAACTTTAGCTACAATTGGGATAATATCAGCCTTACTTTTGACTTTTGTCTATCAGTGGACTACACCTTATATTCAGGCCAATCAAGCTAAAAAACAAAAACAGGCAATTAATAAGGTATTACCAGGTGTAGTGGAAGTAAAGAGAGTAGAAAAAAATGGTAATCTATTTTATGAAGGTTATGATACTAATGGTAATCGTATCGGTGTTGCTTTTACAAGCACCGGTGGTGGTTATAATGGTTTAATTGAGGTTATGATTGGCGTCAATTTAGAAAAGAATCAAATTTATAAAATCAGTATTTTAAATCACCAGGAAACACCAGGTCTGGGTGCAAGAATTACTGGTAAAGAATATAAATCCAATTTTAATAATAAACCTTTTGGAAACTATAATGTTGTAAAAACTCCTCCTTCTAAAGAAATGCAGGTTCAGGCTATTGCAGGGGCAACTATTTCTTCCGAAAGTGTTACTGAGATTATTGAAGCTGGATTAGATAAGGTTACTTCTGCTTATGGAGGTGGAAACTAATGGCTTTAGATTTAAAAGAGATGTTTTCTGATTTTAAAAATGGACTCTGGGCTGAAAACCCAATAATCCGTCTGGTTATTGGTATGTGTCCTACTCTGGCTGTAACCAATACAACTGAAAATGGTTTAGCAATGGGTTTAGCTACATCTTTTGTTCTTATTTCTTCGGAAATAGTAATTTCTTTAATTAAAAAATTAATTCCAGCAAATGTGAGAATACCAAGTTACATACTTATTATTGCTACTTTTGTAACCTTTGTTGATTATTTTTTAAAAGCTTTTTATCCAGGGATTGCAGAATCACTGAGTATTTTTGTACCCCTGATTGTTGTAAACTGTCTTATTTTGGGCCGCCAGGAAGCCTTTGCTTCTCAGCATTCTACTCCAAGAGCGATTGCAGATGGAGTAGGTATGGGTCTTGGTTTTACCTGGGTTTTAGTTTTACTGGGGGCAATAAGAGAATTTTTTGGTATGGGTTCAATTTTTGGTTTAACGCTTTTAGGAGAATGGTACCGGCCAATGGTTATTATGGTATTACCTGCTGGAGCTTTTATTACACTGGGAATATTGGTTGGAATTATGAATTATATCAGCAGGGAGGGTAAATAATGGAAGAATTTACACAGATATTATTATTATTTATCAGTACTGTATTAATTAATAACTTTATTTTAGTCAGGTTTTTAGGAATTTGTCCATTTTTAGGTGTATCAAAACAGGTAGAAACAGCTTTTAGTATGGGGCTTGCTACAACTTTTGTCATGACCCTGACTGCAGCTGCAACCTGGTTGATCAATACCTTTATCCTGGAAGCATTAAACTTACCATTTTTGCAGTATGTATCATTTATTATTGTAATTGCTTCTTTAGTACAATTTGTAGAAATGTTTATTAAAAAGACAAGTCCGGTTTTATATAAAGCATTAGGTATTTTCCTGCCTTTAATTACAACTAACTGTGCAATCTTAGGTCTGGCTTTACTGATTCCACTTAATGGCTATAGTTTTATTGCCAGTGTAGTTTTTGGTTTTGGTGCTGGTGTTGGTTTTACTCTGGCAATTGTATTAATGGCAGGATTGAGAGAAAAATTAGAATTTGGCGATGTGCCGGGAGTATTAAAAGGTGTGCCAGTTACATTGATTATCGCAGGTATTATGGCTATGGCTTTTATGGGCTTTTCCGGGCTCATCTCAATGTAGTGGAGGTGGAAGTAAATTAAATGAATCCAACATATGTATATTCTTTAATTAGTATGGGAGGGATAGCGGCTTTATTGGCTGCCGTTCTTGGTTTTGCTTCAGAACATTTTAAAGTAGAGCAGGATCCCAGGGTTGGCAAAGTTGAGGATGCTCTCCCAGGTGCTAACTGTGGAGCCTGTGGTTATGCAGGTTGTGAGGCTTTTGCAGAGGCTGTTGTTAATGGAGAGGCCCCTGTCGGTGGCTGTCCTGTAGGTGGAGATAAAGTAGCAACTGATATTGCAGATATTATAGGAGCAGAAGCAGAAAGTTCGGATAAAGTCGCTGCCGAATTAATTTGTGGTGGGGGAATCAAAGAAACCACAAAATCTGGTAAGTATCAGGGGATTAAAACCTGTAAAGCAGCAAATGCTGTTAATGGTGGCGAAAAAGAATGTCAGTACAGCTGCCTGGGTTTTGGAGATTGTGAGGCTGTCTGCCCTTTTGATGCAATTGAAATGAGCGAAAATGGTCTGCCTCAAATAAATTATGATAAGTGCACTGGTTGTGGTAAGTGTGTAGAAGAATGCCCGCGTAATGTACTACTACTGGCCCCATTAACTGCAAAAACACATATTAGATGTTCCTCACATAATAGCGGGAAAATTGTCCGCAGAATCTGTGAGGTTGGATGTATTGGCTGCAGTCTTTGTGCTAAGGAATGTCCTGTAGATGCAATAGAAATGAAGGATAATCTGGCTGTGATTGATTATGAAAAATGTGTTAACTGCGGTAAGTGTGCAGAAGTATGCCCTACGGGAACAATAGAATTTCAGGGCAGAAAAATCGAAAAAGTAGAAATAAATGACAACTGTGTGGGCTGTACTCTCTGTGCCAGGGCCTGTCCGGTTGAGGCAATAGAAGGAGAAGTAAGGAAACTGCATGAAATTGATCAGGAAATATGCATTCAGTGTGGTCTCTGTTATGAAGCCTGTAATGTTGATGCAGTAGATTTATTTTATCAAGACGAAAATAATAGTTAAGATATTTAAACCCGTCCTTTTAAAAGGGCGGGTTTTTGATAGTGTTCTAGTATGGACATCAGTCCGGAAAGATGTTAAAATATAGAGTAATGATAGTTAAAAAAGAAATTAGTGGTGATTTTAATTGAAAATAAGAGATATTTTAACTTTTTATGATAAAATTTTAATTGTTTTTGTAATTTTAATTAGCCTTATCTTATTGCTAATACCTTTTTATTATTTTGGTGCTGCAGCTGAAGATGAGGAATTAATTCTAAGGGTGCAGCAGGGAGATGAGTTAATCAAAACTGTGACAGTTGCTGATAGTTATCAGGAACCAATTATTTTTGAGGTAGAAGGTCCAATTGGTATTCATATAATAGAGGTTAATCAGGGCAGAGTTAGAGTTCGGGAAGCTCCGGCTGCTGATCCGCTAAAAATCTGCGAAAAAACCGGCTGGATTGATCGAGAAGGACCAATTATTGTCTGTGTTCCTAATTCATTAAGTCTCTGGCTGGAAAGCACAAATTCAGACATAGATGGGATGAGCTGGTAAGATGATGAAAACAAAAAAAATTGTGGTGATTTCATTATTAATTTCTCTGGGACTTGTTTTACACCTTGTAGAAAGTTTTTTTCCACTCTCAGCAGTAGTTCCGGGGGCAAAACTTGGCCTGGCAAATATTGTTTCTTTAATTGCAATTGCTTTATTTGGATTTCCTACTGCTTTTCAGGTGGTAATATTTAGAGTGATTTTGGGGTCATTATTAGCTGGAACTTTTATGACTATTAACTTTTATTTAAGTTTTAGCGGTGGAGTTTTAAGTTTTATGCTGATGTATTTAGCTTATTATTTTTTCAAAGACTACCTATCTTTAATTGGGATCAGTATTATTGGCGCAGTTGCTCATAATACCGCTCAAATTACAGCAGCTTATTTTATTATAGCCAATATTGGTATATTTTATTATCTTCCATTTTTGATTCTGCTTGCACTGCCAACAGGTTTTGGGGTTGGGCTGGTCAGCTATTTCACTCTTAAACATCTGCCGCATTCAATTATCGGAGGTAATTTAAATGATAAAAAAAGCTAATAATGTTAAAAATGATTTGAAATTAGTTTTAGCCTCTGCTTCTCCCAGGAGAGAGGAAATTTTGGAACAATTAAATCTTAAGTTTACTATTGTACCATCTAAAATTGATGAAGATAATTTTACCAATAGTGATCCAGTTGAGCTTGTCAAAATTCTTGCAGAAGAAAAAGCAAAATCAGTGTCTAATCTGGTAGAAGATGCAATTATTATTGCTGCAGATACTGTAGTGGTTCATGATGATCAGATACTCGGCAAACCAGCTGGCAGGTTAGAAGCTAAAAAGATGCTAAAAAAATTAAGTTCTGATCAGCATCAGGTAATCACCGGAGTTGCTGTTTTAAATTCAAGCTCAGGCGAAAGGTATGTTGATTATAATATTACTAAGGTTAAAATGACTGCTCTTAGTCAAGAAGAGATAAATAATTATGTAGAAACAGGTGAACCTTTAGATAAAGCTGGTTCTTATGCTATTCAGGGTTTTGGAGGTCTGTTTATAGAAGAAATAAAAGGCTCGTATTATTCTGTGATGGGGCTTCCCATTCACCAGCTTGCTAAATTATTGAATAAATTTAATTATGGAATCTTATAAGAGAAAGGAGCTAATTTTTGATGGAGGGTCTGCAGACCAACTTCACCATCAAAGAACTACCAGCAGAGGAAAGACCGAGGGAAAAATTACTAAAAAAAGGAAGTAAATTTTTATCTACAGCGGAACTGCTGGCTTTAATTATCAGGACTGGAAATAGGGAGAGGACGGCTGTTGAATTGGCTCAGGATCTGCTCAGCTTTTATGGAGGTCTGGCAGGACTGCAGGATCTCAGCTGTGAAGAACTGCAAAAAATCAATGGAATTGGAACTGCTAAGGCGGCTCAAATTAAGGCAATTACTGAATTAAGCCGCAGAATTTCGGCTCTTAAAAATCAAAAAAGAGATCTGGTAAGTAATCCTATTCAGGCAGCTGAGCTTTTAGCCGGAGAGATGAGATTTTTAAAACAGGAAGTTTTGCGTGTCATCTTACTTGATGTGAAAAACAAGGTGATTGCTGTTCCTGAAATTTCGCGCGGAGGACTTTCGAGTTCGATTGTGCACCCGAGAGAGGTTTTTAAGGAAGCGATCAGGCGCAGCAGTGCGGCAGTGATTTTAGTCCATAATCATCCCAGTGGTGATCCGACTCCAAGTACTGATGATTTAAGTATTACCAAAAAGCTTGTTAAAACTGGCAAAATAATTGGTATAGAAGTAATAGATCATATTATTATTGCTGATGATAAATATTTAAGTTTTAAAGAAAAGGGTTTATTTTAGATTTTATAATTTATTGGATTTTAGTCTGAGTTTTATTTAATTTGAAAGGGGTTTTAAATAAATGGTTTTTAAATTTTTAAGTGCACCATTTTCAAGGGATATGGGTGTTGACCTTGGAACAGCAAATACATTAGTTTATATTAAGGGTAAGGGTATTTTGATTAGAGAACCTTCAGTAGTTGCCCTGAAAAAAGATAAACAGGAAGTTCTTGCTGTCGGAGATGAAGCAAAGAGAATGATTGGTAGGACACCTGGTAATATTATTGCAGTAAGACCGATGAAAGATGGTGTAATTGCTGATTTTGATGTTACTGAATCAATGCTTCGTTATTTTATAACCAAGGCTCATAAAAGAAGTAGAATGGTTAGACCAAGAATAATTATTTGTGTTCCTTCGGGAGTGACAGAAGTTGAAAAAAGGGCTGTAATTGATGCAGCAGTTCATGCGGGTGCCAGAGAAGCTTATTTAATTGAAGAGCCGATGGCAGCAGCAATTGGTGCAGGTTTGCCTGTACATGAACCAACTGGAAATATGATTGTGGATATTGGTGGAGGTACTACCGAAGTAGCAGTTATCTCGCTTGGGGGTATTGTAACCAGCCGTTCAATCAGAATTGGTGGTGATGATATGGATGCTGCTATTGTCCAGTATGTTAAAAGAAAGTATAATCTGATGATTGGTGAAAGAACTGCCGAAGAAATAAAAATAGATATCGGAGCTGCTTTTAGTGATGATCCAGAAGGTATTAAAGAAATTAGAGGTCGTGATTTAGTTAGTGGACTTCCTAAAACTATAGAAATCAATGGAGAAGAAATTCAAAAAGCTTTAGAAGAGCCTGTGGTTAATATTATTGATGCAGTAAAAATGACTTTAGAGAAAACACCACCAGAGCTAGCTTCTGATGTAATGGATAGAGGAATAATTTTAACAGGTGGAGGCGCATTACTACAGGGACTTGATAAATTACTGATTGATGAGACACAGATGCCAGTTCATATTGCTGATGAACCACTTGATTGTGTTGCTAAAGGAACCGGTATTGCTTTAGAAGAAATTGACTCTTTAAAAAAGATTTTAATTACACCCAAAAAACTATCATAGGGGGTGTACCTGTTGTTTGAATTTAACAATAATACACTAATTACAGCAGCTTTAGTTCTCTTATTGATTCTGATAATTGGTTTTATTTATTTTAGTGATTTAAATATCCCATTTATCAATTGGTTGAGTGATCTTATATATAATTCTATTACTCCAATTTTAAATGTTATTCATCATCTGGTTGAAATTGTTACCGATTTTTTTAATACTCTCTTTTCAATTGATGAAATAAATCGTAAGATTGAAGAGTTAAGGCAGGAAAATAGTGTTCTGAAAAGGCAGATACTTTTTTTGGAAAATATTAATCGAGAAAATAAGAGGTTAAGAGAACTGCTTGATTTTAAAGAAAAAGTTGACTATCAGATGGTGGGGGCGGAAGTGATTGCAAATTCTCCTTCTGTCTGGGAAAAAACAATTACAATTAATCGCGGCAGTGGTGATGGATTAAAAGAGAGAATGCCTGTAATTACTTATCGAGGATATTTAGTTGGTAGAATAGAAGAATTAGGCAGCAGCTCTGCTCAGGTTAGATTGATTACTGATCAGAATTTTGTAGTTGGCGGAATTATTGCCAGAACAGAGTCTAGAGAAATTGGTCTGGTTCGCGGTAGTGGGAGAGAAGACCAACCCAATATTATGGATAATATTGCCTGGGATGCCGATATTCAAGCTGATGATATTGTTTTAACATCAGGTCTATCCAATAATTTTCCTGTTGGCCTAAAAATTGGAAAAGTTTCAGAAGTTGAAGTCGATAATTACGGACTTTCCCAGAAGGCAAAAGTTAATTTATTTATCAATAGTATTACTCTGGAAGAGGTTATGGTTATTAAAAATTTTGATGGAGAGTCTAACAATGGTTTTAAAGAATAAAATGAGGAAAAAATTAATTCAAATGGGGAAAGTGAAAAGAATGATAGCATTTCAGAAAGCGAAAATAATTAAGATTATAATATATTTATTATGGTGGAGAGTTTAAATTGAAAAAATATTTATTTAATATTTCAATATTAATTCTACTTTTAATCTGTCAGCTATCAATAGCTATTATCTTTCCATCATTAAAACTAATTCCTGATTTTATTTTAATTTTTATCGTTATCAGAGCTATAATCTTTGGTGCTAAAGATGCTATGATTTATGGAGCTATTGGTGGTTTACTTCAGGATGTTTTTTTAGCTTCTTTTATTGGCCTTTTTACACCTGTTAAAACAGCTATTGCGTTTTTAGCAGCTTTATTATCTGGCCGTTTTTTTCCAGAAAATCTGTTGATTCCTCCCCTGGGAGTTTTTATGGCAACAGTGGTTCATGAATTATTTTATCTACTGTTAAAAGAAAATTATCTTTTTTCAGCAGACTATTTGGTTTTGATTAAGGAAATAATTCTTCCACTTGCAGCACTAAATGCCCTGATTACTTTTTTCGTATATTTAATATATTTTCTCTGGGGAAGGTGGGATTTAAGTGGACAGGCATAAGATTTTGAGAATAGTTATTCTTTTAATCTTCATTATTTTACTGTCCAGAGCAGCCTATCTGCAGATTGTACGTGGTGATTATTACTATGAACTTTCAGAAGGAAATAGAATTTCTGTGAGACCAATCAATGCTCCTAGAGGTAGAATTTATGATAGACGGGGAGAAATTATTGTATCTAACCGACTTGCTTATAATTTATATTTGATGCAGAATGAGATTCCACCGGAAAAATCAGCTGAAGAAATTTTAACAGAACTTTCAAATTTAAGTAGTTTAGCAAAATCTCGTCTCCTTTCTAATTTTCATAATACAGAGGTGAATACAGCTGCAGAACCAATTCTTTTAGCCAGACATTTGAACAAAGAAGATGTAGTAATTATTGCTGAAAATAAAGATATACTTTCAGGATTGGTAGTTAAAGAATCTTCTTTGAGAGATTATATTTATCCAGCGCAATTGGTCCATACTACCGGTTATATTGGTGAAATTAACGAAGAAGAATTAATTAGTTTTACTGAAGCAGGTTATAATTATCGTGGGGGTGACTTTGTTGGTAAAACTGGATTGGAAAAAGAATACGAGTTTTATTTAAAGGGAAAACGCGGAGCCGAACAGGTAGAAGTAAATAGTAGAGGAGAAAAAATAAAAACTATTGGAATTAAAAAACCTGTGCCCGGTAATGATCTAATCCTGAATATTGATTTTTCTCTTCAGTCAGCCGTAGAAAAATTGCTGGAGAAAAAATATCAGGAATTAAGAAATCTGGCAGTGGAAGATGATGAGCGGTCAATGCCGACCGGTATTTCAGCTATTGTGATGGATATAGATAGTGGGGGTATAATTAGCAGTGTTAGTTTACCGGATTATAGTCTGAATTTATTTGCCAAAGGTATTAGCGGCAGTGACTATCAGAAATTAATTAATAATCCTCTTAAACCAATGATTAATCGAAATACTATGACCGCTGTTCCCCCAGGATCAATTTTTAAACTGGTTACTGGTACTGCGGCTATGGAAGAGCTTGGAGTAAGAGCCAATACAAGTTTTTATGATTCAAATGGTACTTTTTATATTCCTGGCTGGTCAAGACCTTTTCGAAATTGGAATTCAATTGGAGAAGGTAAAATGGATTTTGTTAAAGCTATTGCCCGTTCTAATAATATTGTTTTTTATGAACTTGGATATGAATTATATAAAGAATATGGAGGAGAAATGCTGTCTGAATATGCAAAAAAATATGGTTTGGGAAGTAAAACTGGTATAGATTTACCTTCAGAAAAAAAGGGTTTAGTCCCTGATGAGGAATGGAAACAAAAACACTTAAATCAGAGCTGGTATCCAGGAGATTCAGTTAATCTATCTATTGGACAGGGCAGTTTATTGACCACCCCAGTCCAGATTGTATCCTTAATTTCTGCTATTGCTGCTGATGGTCTAGCCTATAAACCTCAGATTGTAAGTAAAATAAAAAATTATGAGGGAAAAATCATCAAAAGCATTGAACCTCAAATTAATATTGATTTAAGAGATGAAATTGATAGTAGAGTTTTTGAAGCTTTAAAACAGGGGATGTATGACGTGGTGAACAAAAATTATGGTACTGCATCCCGCCATTTTAATGATTTTCCTCTGCCAGCAGCTGGTAAAACTGGTACAGCTCAGACTGGGGGTGCCAATCACGCCTGGTTTGGGGGTTTTGCTCCTTATAAAAATCCTCAAATTGCGGTGGTAGTTTTTATAGAAAATGGAGGTTCCAGTGCCTACTCCGTACCAATAGCTAGAGAAATTATGGAATATTATTTTGGCTTTAAGAATCGTAGTAATCAACAGGACAAACTATACTATTATAATAAAGAAAGTTATCAAGATAATAATTAATTTTATTTAGCCGCTGTAACCTGAATTTTTAATAATTAACTATAGTGTTTTAATTAAATAGGCAGGATTTTCAATTTTATTAAAGAAGATATTAAAAAGTGAAGTAAATGAGGAGAGATCTTATGGCTTCTGTATTTTCATTTCAGGCAGTTTCAGATGGAATAGTAATGAATTTTCGTGACGGCAGTACTTTTGGCAGTATTAAAAAAGCTGTGAGCCTTCATGCTGCTGAAGCTTCTGATTTTTTTACAGGTGTTAATCTGTATTTAAATTTAAGTGGGCTGGAGTTAGCTTATGAACAGCTGGAAGAATTGATGGAGATTGCAAAAAATTATAATCAGGTAAATAAAATTTATTTTACAGCCCGGAAGATCAAAAAGGAAGAAAAAAGTGAAGAAAATTATTCAGATGCAGTGATTATCAATAGAACTCTCAGATCAGGTCAGAGAGTTAAACATCAGGCCAATATTGTAATTGTTGGAGATGTAAATCCGGGGGCTGAAGTTATAGCGGGTGGAGATATTATTGTTTTTGGTAGATTAAGAGGTGTTGTCCATGCAGGTGCTGGCGGAAGTAAAGATTCTCAGGTAGCAGCTCTAATGTTAGATCCGACTCAACTGCGGATCGCATCTTTAATTGCGAGGTCACCTGATGATAGTGATAGTTCGAAATTACAGGCAGAAAGAGCATATATAGAAAATGATCAGATTGTGGTAGAAAAAATTTAGTATAAACCCAGGAGGGATGAAACTTGGCAGGAAAAACGATTGTTATTACTTCAGGTAAAGGTGGAGTAGGTAAAACTACTTCTTCAGCTAATATTGGTACTGCACTGGCAATGCATGGTAATAAAGTATGTTTAATTGATGCTGATATTGGTTTGAGAAATTTGGATGTTGTCATGGGCCTTGAAAACAGAATTGTTTATGATATTGTTGATGTTGTAGAGAATAACTGCCGATTGGAGCAGGCAATGATTAGAGATAAGCGTTATGATGGTTTATATCTCTTACCAGCTGCTCAAACAAGAGATAAAACTTCTGTAACTCCTTTTCAGATGAAAGAACTAATTGAGAAGTTAAAAGAAGATATGGACTATATTGTTGTTGATTCACCAGCTGGAATAGAGCAGGGTTTCAAAAATGCAATTGCTGGAGCAGATAGAGCCATAATTGTTACTACTCCAGAAATATCTGCTGTTCGAGATGCTGATAGAATTATTGGTTTACTGGAGGCGGAAGGACTGCGTGATCCAGAGGTAATCATCAACAGGATTAGAGCAGATATGGTTGAACGTGGAGATATGATGGGTATTGAAGATATGATAGAAATTCTTGCCATTGATTTAATTGGTATTGTACCAGAAGATGAAGGGATTGTTGTTTCCACCAACAGAGGTGAACCTATTGCTTTAAACGATAACGCTAAAGCAGGGCAGGCATATCGCAATATTGCCCGCAGAATTATGGGGGAAGAGCTTCCAATGATGAAATTAGAAAAAGATAGTTTTATAAGCAGATTCAAAAAATTAGTTGGTTTATCTTAAGATAAAGGGGGGAGTAAAATCGATATATTAAAATGGCTTGGTTTGAAAAGTGATGATAAAAAAAGCAAGAGTGTGGCCAAGGAAAGATTACAATTTGTACTTGTTCAGGATAGAGTAAAACTAACTCCAGATGAGATGGATGCAATGCGGGATGAATTAATAGAGGTTTTAAGTAAATATATAGATGTCGATTCTCAAAAAATTGAAATGGATGTCAGACGCGAAGATGATATGACAGCCCTGGTTGCAAATTTTCCCCTCAAGGGTTCAAAATAGAGGGGTTGTTTCATAATGAACTGGAATAAAAAATTTCTGCGCTATTTAAATTTTAATGTCCCACTTGCTGTGGTGCTGTTAATTATTATTGGTTTTATAAGTATTAGTTCTGCTGTTGAAATTAATCAGATGAATAATGGTGCTTTAAGATTTCTACAAAAACAGGCAGTCTCAGTTGTACTGGGGCTGCTCGTGATTTTTATCTTGCAGGCTTTTGATTACAGAATTTTTAAAGAATATGCAGCTGTAATTTATGCTGCAATGCTGGTTATGTTAACCGCAACAATATTTTTTGGTCGTGGTGTTTCGGGAGGTGCACACTGGATAAGTATTGGTGCTTTTAATCTTCAGACTTCAGAATTATCAAAAATTATGTTGATTTTAGTCCTGGCGGCTGTGATTGACAATAATTCTGATGATATGGGCTATTTAAAGGGGATGTTTTTACCTTCAATTATAGCATTTATTCCTTTTGCTCTGGTAATTTTACAGAATGATTTAGGGACTGCCTTAGTTTTATTTTTTATCTATCTGGTAATGCTTTTTGCTGGTGGTGGAAATTTCAAGTATATGGCGGCAGTGTTTGGAGGCGGGTTTTTATTTGTCATTTCAGTTATAACTGCTCATGTTACGCTGGAAACTCCACTTCCTTTTTTAAAAGAGTATCAGCTAAATAGATTAATTGTATTTATTAATCCCAATATAGATCCTCACGGCAGTGGTTATAACATTATTCAGTCGATTATTGCTCTTGGTTCAGGCAGAACATTTGGTAAGGGGCTTTTTGCCGGTACTCAAAATCAGCTCAACTTTTTACCGGAAAAGCATACTGATTTTATATTTTCGGTAATTGGAGAAGAATTTGGTTTTATTGGTTCGGCGATAGTAATTTTGTTGTTTTTATATTTGCTCTGGCAGTTTTTAAATATTGCAGAAAATGCCAGAGATCGTTATGGCTATCTAGTTGTGGTAGGTGTAATGGCAATGTTTTTATTTCATGTTCTAGAAAACATTGGCATGACAATGGGAATTATGCCGATTACCGGTATTCCACTTCCCTTTATCAGTTATGGAGGTACATTTATGCTGACCTCACTGACTGCAGTTGCAATTGTAATTAATGTAAACTTAAGAAAAAATAAATTAATGTTTTAAACTTTGAGGTGGTTTTTTGGAATTTAAGAAAAAAATTATAGAAAATTTATATAAAATATCCAGTCCAGAAAGATACACTGGTAATGAATGGAATTCTATTAATAAGAAATGGAAGCCGGAAAGATTAAAGGTAGCCCTTGCTTTTCCAGATGTTTATGAAATTGGAATGTCTCATCTAGGTCTTAAAATTTTATATCATTTAATTAACAGAGAAGAAAACATGCTGGCAGAAAGAGTTTATGCTCCCTGGCAGGATATGGAAGATTTAATGAAGGAAGAGGAAATTCCACTTTATACCTTGGAATCTTATCATGAAATTAAAAATTTTGATATTTTAGGTTTTACCTTACAGTACGAAATGAGTTATACCAATATTTTAAATATGCTTGACTTAAGTGGACTTGACCTTTATGCTTCCGAAAGGGAGGAAGACGACCCGCTGATAATTGCTGGTGGCTCTACCGTTTTTAATTCTGAGCCAATAGCAGATTTTATAGATTTATTTTTTGTTGGAGAAGCGGAATCTTTAATTATAGAGCTTTTAAATGAATATCAAGATTTAAAAGCTAAAGCTTTAAGTAAAGGTGAGATTTTAAAAAAATTAAACAAAATGCCAGGAGTCTATGTTCCTTCTTTATACAGTGAGGAATCTGGAAATAATGGTGAAATTTTAGCATTGAATTCTGCTGAGGGAGAAAAAGAAAGAGTAAAAAAACAGGTGGTTCAGAATTTAGATCAGGCTTTTTATCCAACTGACTTTATTGTTCCTTATCGAGATACTGTTCACGAAAGAGTTGTCTTAGAAATTTCAAGAGGCTGTACCAGAAGCTGCAGATTTTGTGCAGCCGGAATGGCCTATCGACCTGTTAGAGAAAGAAGTGTTGAGCGTCTGCTGGATCTGGCTGAAAAAGCTCTAAAGTCAACCGGTTATGATGAGATTTCTCTAACTTCTCTCAGTACTGTTGATTATACTGATGTCAAAAATCTAGTTCAGAAGATGACTGAAAGATTTAGTGACCGGATGATCAGTGTTTCGTTATCTTCACTGAGAGTAGATAAGTTTTCTGTAGAGCTGGCTGAAGAAGTTAATAAAGTTCGTAAAACAGGTTTGACTTTTGCTCCAGAAGCAGGAACGCAGCGTTTAAGAGATGTGATTAATAAAAATATCAGTGAAGAAGATATCTACAGTGCCGCTCGTTCTGCCTTTGAAAATGGCTGGTCTAAAATTAAACTATATTTTATGATAGGACTGCCGACTGAAACAATGGAAGATGTCAGAGGAATTGCAGAAATGGCTAAAAAAATCAGGAATCTTGGTCAGGAGGTTCGCCGGAATACCAAGCAGCGAATGCGGCGGATTGAAGTTTCAGTCAGTGTATCGACCTTTGTGCCCAAGGTTTTTACTCCTTTTCAGTGGCATCAGATGGATGATATAGAGACAATAATTAAAAAACATGATTATTTACGAGATAATATTAAAGGCAGAAGTTTTTCTTTTAGCTGGAATGATCCAGAACTTTCTCGATTGGAAGGCGTGCTTGCCAGGGGAGACAGGCGTTTAGCAGATGTTATTGTTTCTGCCTGGGAAAAAGGGAGCCGCTTTGAAGGCTGGCATGAATGCTTTGAGCCCAGGATCTGGGGAGAAGCTTTTAGAGAAAATGATATTCAGCCGGAAGAGTATTTAAGAGAAAGAGGAGAAGAAGAAATATTCTCCTGGGAAAAAATTGATATTGGTATTCCCAAATCATTTTTGTTAAAAGAATATAAAAATGCCCAGCAGGAAGTATTGATTGATGACTGTAGAACTGCTGACTGTCATGGCTGTTCAGTCTGCGGCAATTTTGAACTTGATTTAGAGTTAGTAGGTGGTGGAAGAGATGAATTACAGAATTAAATTTGCTAAATTAGAAGATTTAATGTATATTTCGCATCTGGAAGTGATTAAAACTTTAAGGAGAATAATCAGAAGAGCAGAGCTGCCAGCAGCTTTTTCTCAGGGATATAATCCAAGAATCAACCTTGCTATTGGACCACCACTTGCTGTTGGGTTAATCAGTAAAGGAGAATATTTTGATCTGGAGTTAGAGGTTGATCTGGAGCCAGAACAATTACTGGCTGATTTAAACTCTGCTTCCCCGAAAGATTTAAGATTTTTAAAGGCGGTAAAAATACCAGCTGATATTAGATCACTTTCATCTTTAGTTGATACCGCTATTTATACTATTAATTTTGATTATACAGAAGCTAAAAATCTGGAAGAGGAAAAAGAAATGTTAGAGGAGTTTATGGATCAAGAAGAAATGATGATTGTTAGACACCGCAGGAAAAAATCAGACAGAAAAATAGATTTAAAAGAAAGAATATTCGCTGCAAAAATTAAAGCAAGAAACAAATGGGAATTTGCAGTTGTTACCGGTAGTAGAGGAAATGTAAGACCGGAGGAGCTCAACAGAGCTCTAAGAGAAAAATATTCAGAAATCAAAGAGTTTTCACCTCTACAGGTTGTAAGAGAGGGAGTTTTTGTTAAAGATGAAGAAAATTTTAAACCTCCCTATACAGAAAAATTCATCGGGAGTTGAGATAGATGAGCAGACAAATAATTATTAATTCGGAATATAGAGAAAGACGAGCAGCATTATTAAATAATAATTCGCTGGAAGACTTATTTTTTGAAAGAGATACTTATCATAAAATTGCAGGTAATGTTTATCGGGGAAGAGTGCAGGATGTACTGCCTGGAATGCAGGCAGCTTTTGTCGATATTGGAATTGCTCGCAATGCCTTTATTCATTTAAATGATTTATATCCTATTTTAAGTAATGAGCAGAAAAGGAAGTTAAGCCAAAAAGAATTGAATGTTAAACATGTATTACAGCCGGGACAGTGGTTGATGGTTCAGGTTGTTAAAGAACCAATGGGAACCAAAGGGGCTAAAGTTACCTGTAAAATTTCGATTCCAGGTAGATTTTTTGTTTATATCCCTTCTGATAATAAAATTGGAATTTCACGCAGAATCAATGATGATGGAGAGCGGGGACGCTTAAAGTCAATAGCACAGGATTTAAAAGATGGCAAAGAAGGTCTGATAATTAGGACTAATGCCCGTGATGAAAGCTATACAAAACTGCAAAATGATTATAATTTTTTGTCGGGAACTTGGAAGAGAATTCGGAATGATTTTTTTCAAAAAAATGATATAGATATTTTATATCAGGAAGAAGATTTACTAAAGAATTTAATTAGAGATTATTTAGATGAAAATATTGATCGAGTAGTAGTAGATGATAAAAAAGATTACCAGCGATTAATTGATTTAACCTCAGTTTTTGCTCCTGATTTAAAGAATAGAATTGCACTTTATCAGCGCAATATTCCTATTCTGGCTGCATATAATATAGAAAAAGAAATAGAAAGTTTACTGCAGCGCAAAGTCTGGCTTAAATCAGGAGGTTATCTGGTCATTGATCAAACAGAGGCTCTAGTATCTATTGATGTTAATACAGGTAAATTTACAGGTAAAAAGAACCTGCAGGATACAATTGTTAAAACAAATAAAGAGGCTGTGGCTGAGATTGCCCGTCAGATTAAATTAAGAGATATTGGCGGTATAATTATAATTGATTTTATCGATATGAACAACCACTCTGATCAGCAGTCAGTGACTGATCTGCTGGCAAATGAGCTGGATAAAGATAGAACTAAGACTTCTATTTTAGGCTTTACTCAGCTGGGACTGCTGGAGATGACCCGCAAAAAAGTAAGAGAAGGTTTTGGCTCTCTAATGCAGAAAGATTGTCCTGTCTGTGGGGGAACCGGAAAGGTTTTATCAGAGTCTACAGTGGCCATGAAAGTGATTCGTAAAATTGATGAAATTACCAGCAGAAAGAAATATCCCGCTGTTTCTTTAGAACTTCATCCAGAAGTAGCAGCAGTTTTAATTGGAGCCGGTGGCGAAAAACTGCAGGAACTGGAAGATAAATTTGGGATTGATATTTTTATCAGCGGTAATGCAGAACTGAAGTATGAGGATATGATTATTGAAAAAGGCAGTAAAGAGGATCTGCAGCCAGAAATACTAGATTTAGATGCAGGTGATCGAATCACTGTTAAAATTGAGGATCAGCATGCCAGCAATCAAAATGCAGGTATAGCCCGGATAGATGGTTATATTATTATAGTTAATGGTGCCGGGAATATGGTTGATAATGAAGTTGAGATTATAATTGATGACATGCATCGAACTTATGCCAGAGCACATCTGGCATAATCAGCATAAAAATTTAAATCTTTTTTAAAATCAAGAACAAAATGTCCTTCGGACAATCTGTAATACAGGAAGGTTAAATTTTGTTGATAGCGGAAATTATGAAACTATTAATATTATCCACAACAAACCATTAGGAATAATTTCCTGGCTAATAAAAAATATAATTTAGGTATAAGTGTTTTTATTACTAACTCATTTTGTTCAATTCCTTGACTAAAGGGCCCATTTATGCTAGAATTTATATCTGGAGTTATTTATCCAGCCTTCATTTTGAAGGTGCCAAAACCGCACGGTACAGGCTGACAAATCTCTTGCAATAAAGGGTGCCTCATCCGGCGAGTCTGAGGTAAGGGGGGTGTAACATATAATGTACGCTATTATTAAAACTGGCGGTAAACAATACCGCGTTGAAGAAGGTCAAATAATTAAAATTGAAAAGCTTTCTGCTGAGGAAGGCGAAAACGTAGAATTTGATCAGGTTTTAGCTTTTGCTGATAATAATGGTCTTAAAGCAGGTTCTCCAATGCTTGATGGAGCTTCTGTTAAGGGAAAGGTAATCGAACAGGGTAAGAATAAGAAGATTGTTGTTTTTAAATATAAGCCAAAGATCAGATATCGCAAGAAAACCGGTCACAGACAGCCTTACACTAGAGTTTTAATCGAAGATATTAATGCTTAATTTTATAAATTATAGAAATTAGCATAAATATTAGTTCATTAATGCTAATATTTAACTTATAAATATTTAAAAATTTATTTTCTAAGGGGGTGGAGTTAAATGTCCCAGAAGAAGGGTGTTGGTAGTTCCCGGAATGGTCGTGATAGTGAATCGAAACGACTTGGTGTTAAGGAATTTGACGGCGAATTTGTATCAGCTGGTAGTATTTTAGTGCGTCAGAGAGGTACTAAATTTAAGCCAGGTTTGAATGTTGGCCGTGGTAGTGATGATACTTTATTCTCCAAGGTTGACGGTTTTGTTAAATTTGAAAGAAAAGGTAAAAAGAATCGTCAAATCAGTGTGTATACAGAAGATCAGGTAGCAGCTATTGCTAACTAATATTATTGTATAATATCCCTCAGTGCTTTAGGTGCTGAGGGTTTTTTCATATTAGAAATCATTTCTATCTTTTTCTGTAAATAAGGATATATAATTGTTTAAATTAAATTTTGTAATAAAAAATTTTGAAATGGGGGTGAAAAATATGTTTATAGATGAAGTAGAATTTAAAGTTAAAGCCGGAGATGGTGGTAATGGTGTTGTCAGCTTCCGCCGCGAAAAATATATTGATCAGGGAGGTCCTGATGGTGGAGATGGTGGAGATGGTGGCAGCATTATTCTGCGAGTTGATGAAGGAATGAACACCCTGGCTGATTATCGCTATAATAATATTTATAAAGCTGAGCGGGGAGAAAATGGACAGGGGAAAAAGATGCACGGTAAAAACGGTGAAGACCTTTATCTTGAAGTTCCGCCAGGAACAATGGTCTATGATTCAGATACAGAGCAGTTTCTTGCTGATTTAAAAGAGGCGGGAGATGAATATATAATTGCTGAAGGTGGTAAAGGTGGAAAAGGGAATGCTAGATTTAAAAAATCAACCCGGAAGGTCCCTAGATTTTCCGAAAATGGAGCCAAAGGTGAGCTGCGAAAAGTAAGACTGGAGTTAAAGGTGCTGGCAGATGTTGGACTGGTTGGTTATCCTAATGTAGGAAAATCAACATTAATTTCTCAGGTTTCACATGCTAAACCCAAAATTGATTCCTACCATTTTACTACCCTACATCCTAATTTAGGTGTTGTTAAATTTGGAGAATATAAATCCTTTGTTATGGCTGATATTCCTGGTATAATAGAAGGAGCACACCAGGGGACAGGTCTGGGAGATGAATTTTTAAAACACCTGGAGCGGACAAGAATTTTAGTCCATGTAATTGATGTCTCAGGAATTGAGGGTAGAGATCCACTTGAGGATTTTAAAACGATCAATAATGAATTAAACAAATATAATGATTATCTGGCTTCTTTAGAACAGGTTATAGCTTTAAACAAAATTGACCTGGAAGAAGGGAGACAGAATATAGAAAAATTAAAATCAGAATTAAATGACCGCGGTTATAGTGTATTTCCGATTTCCGCAGTAACTGGCGAGGGATGTCAGACTCTGATTTATCATCTCGGGCAGCGTCTGGAAGAACTACCCGAAAGAGAAATAGAAAAAGAAGAAGAGGTAGTAATCAAACCTGATTTTGTTGATGAATTATATATAGAGAAATTGAATAAAGAAAAATACGAAATAAAGGGCACTTTGCTGGATTCTTATCTAGAGAAAACTGATTTTAATAATGATGCAGCTGTCCAGAGATTAATGCGGGTTTTAAAACACTATGGCTTAAATAAAATGATGGAAAAAGAAGGAGTTAAAGAAGGTAACACGGTAGTTATTGGTCCCTTAGAATTTGATTATGTAGAATAAGTATAATTATAATGTGATAGAAGTTAAAGTCTGCTGGCAAAGCTCGTGGACTTGCCCTGATGAGGGTCAAAATTTATTGATATTTATCATAATTAATTATTTATTGGAAAGCAGGTGATATAATGTTAACAGGAAAAAATAGAAGCTATCTCAGAGGGGAAGCAAATTCTCTGGATCCGATTGTTCACGTTGGGAAAGATGGAATCACTGAATCTGTGATTGAGCAGTTAGATGCAGCTCTGGAAGATCATGAGCTTTTAAAAGTAAGAATTTTAGAAAGTACAGGCAGGGAAACTCGTTCGGCAGCTGAGGAACTTGCTACAGCAGCCGGTGCAGATGTAGTTCAAGTTATCGGTGGAATTGCAGTTTTATTTCGTCAGCGTGATGAAGATTCAGATTTTAAACTTTAAATAACAATTAAACCCGGGGGAGAGTTTCACAGGGAGGAATTTTTATGTCAAAAGTTAAAATAATAACAGATAATTGCTCTGACTCATTCGCAGAACGAAAAATATGCCTTAAAATCAAAAGCTGCAATTGAATTTAAATCTGAGGAAGTTTTTATCAGCGGAATTGGAGCTGCTGTCGGTTCTCATGCAGGTCCTGGTACTCTGGCTGTAGTTTTTAAAAATAGCAAAAAGATTGCTGAACCAAAATTATATTAAATTACTTTCTTTATTACAATTAGATTACTTATATTATTGCAATTTAAGAATTATAACGATAAAAGAAATGTGTGATTTAAAATGGCTATTTTAAATATTAATAATCTCAAAAAAGAATATGGAATTGAGACCATTCTTAAAGATTTTTCTTTAAATGTAAACCAGGGAGAAGCTGTTGCTTTAATCGGGCCCAATGGCTCCGGTAAAACAACAATTTTTAAGATAATCACCGGTCAGGAACATTTCTCTGAAGGTACTGTTTCGGTTAGAAATGATATTGAGGTGGGTTATTTAGATCAGCTGCCTAATTTTAAATCTGAGCTAACAATCTACCAGGAATTAGAAAAAGTATTTGAAAAAGTTAAAGAACAGATCAAAGAGATGCAGCGTCTTGAACAAAAAATTGCCCATCATGGCGAACGTGCCGGGGATTCTAAAGCTCATTCTAATGATCTGCAAAAAACTATGCATGAATATAGTACTCTACAGCAAAAATTTGAAAAAGGTATAGGCTATGAATATCAGAGTAAAATTCGACAGGTAGCCGCCGGTATGGGATTTGATGAGACGGAAATAAACGAAAAAACTTTAGATCAGTTAAGTGGGGGCGAAAAAACAAGAGTTGGACTGTCCAAACTGCTTTTAATGGAGCCGGATTTACTTCTTTTGGACGAACCTACAAATCATCTTGATTTAAAATCAGTAGAATGGCTGGAAAATTATCTTAATTCTTATCAGGGCAGTCTTTTAATTATTTCTCATGATAGATATTTTCTGGATAATACAATCGAAAGAATTGTAGAAATCAAAAATGGAAAAAATGAAGATTACAGCGGGAATTACAGTTATTATCAAAAAGAACGAAAAAGACGTTATCAGCAGCGGCTGCGGGAATATAAAAATCAGCAGAAAAAGATTAAGGAACTTGAAGATGCAATAGAACAGCTATATATCTGGGGCCGCTCTCGGGACAGCGAAAAAATGTTTAAAAGAGCAAAAGCAATGGAGAAAAGGTTAGAAAGAATTGATCGCATTGAAAAACCCCGGCTTAAAGGCAGAAAAATGAATTTAGAGCTTGATGCTGAGATCAGGGGTGGAGATGATGTTCTATTTGTAGACAACTTGAGCAAAAGTTTTGCAGATTTAAAGCTTTTTCAAGATGTCAATTTTGAACTGCACCGGAGTGATAAAGCTGCCATTATTGGTGATAATGGGACCGGTAAATCTACAATTTTGAGAATTATAATGGGGGAAATAACTTCTGATCAGGGCCGAGTTAAAATTGGCACCAATATCTATCCTGCTTATTATCGTCAGGAATTTGAGGGTTTTAATCCCGAAGATGACCTGATAACTGCTCTCCAGCGGGAAACAGCTGTTACAAATTCGGAGGCAAGGGATATGCTGGCTTCCTTTTTATTTACCGGAGAAGATGTATTTAAAAAGGTAAAACAGTTAAGTGGGGGAGAAAAAAGCCGGCTAAGACTGCTGCAGCTGATGAGCGGAAATTACAACTTTTTAATTCTTGATGAGCCCACAAATCATCTGGATCTACCATCACGCGAGGTGCTGGAAGAAGCACTGCAGGAATATCAGGGTACAGTTTTAATTGTATCTCATGACCGTTATTTTCTGGATAAAGTTGTGGACTTTATTTATGAATTAGAAAATCAAAAATTGCAGAAATATTATGGTGATTACAGTTATTATAGGAAAAAAAAGAAAAAAGAAAAATCTGACCAGTTAGAAAAAGAGAAACAGGAAGAAAAAAGTGAAGGTAAACTTGATTATGAAGCTCAAAAAGAGGCCCGGAGCCGGCAAATGAGAAGACAGAAAAGGCTGGAAGAAATCGAGACTGAAATAGAAAAACTGGAAAATAAATTATCAGAGTTAGAGGAAGAAATGACTGCTGAAAAAAATATAGATAAGTTTGAACTTCTACAGGAATTAAAGGCTGAATATGAATCTAAAAGTGAAAGATTAGAAGATTTGTATCAGGAATGGGAAGAAATAGTTTAAGATTATTGTGGAGGAATTGACCTGGACTTTAAATATGTGAGGTAAAAACCATGGATGATATTATGGAAAGATTAGAAATGAAGTCAAAAGATATTAAAATTCCTGAAAAAACTACAGAACAGTGGCAGAAACTTCTGGAACTGCTGGTAGAGAAAGCAGCTGCTAAAGATGCTCTGCTGACAGAATATGATAAGCCTTTTTTAAAAATAATAAAAGTTAGTGAGAATGGAAAAAATATTTTTTCTGAAGGTGATAAATTAATACTATCAGGTTACTACTGTCAGACTGTTATTGAAGATCAAAAAAAATTAGAAATAAATAATGCTGCTGCAGACCAGGTCTGGAAGGATGCTCCAGAACTAAAATTGGGACTTAAATCATATTTAGGTTTGCCAATTTTCTGGCCTACTGGCGAACTTTTCGGGACAATCTGTATTCATGATAATCAGAATCGAGAATTTGGAGCAGCAGTAAAAAAACAGCTTCAGTTCACTAAAGATTTAATAGAAAATAATCTTGAAATTTTTTATCAAAATTATTTAAATCATAATATAAGAGAGTATTATTCGAAATTAATTGATATTTTACCTGTTGGAGTAATGATAGAAGATAAACAGGGGAAGATTTTAAAAGTCAATAAGGCCATGAAAGAAATCACTGGTTATCCCAGAGAAAAACTTTTAAATAATACAGTTTTTGATACAGTAGTACCCAAAGATTATCAGGAAACTGCAAGGGAAAACATTAAAAGAATTCTGGGTGGGGAAGTAATGATCCATGAGCTGCCATCTGCTAACAAAAGTGGTGAGGAAAGATTCATTCGGCTTCAGGAAAGAAAAATAGTTCTTCCCAATAATGAAGAAGGAATCGTTTCAATTCAGAGTGATATAACTGATAAAATTAAAAGTGAAGAAAAAATCAAATATGCCAGTTATCATGATAGCTTAACTGATCTTTATAATCGCTCCTATTTAGAAAAGAAAATTCAAAATTTAAATCAGGAAAATAAACTTCCAATTGCACTAATCATGGCAGACTTAAATGGTCTTAAACTCGTAAATGATACTTATGGTCATAATGAAGGGGATAAGCTTTTACAGAAAATGGCCGGGATTTTAAAAGATAGCTGTCGTGATAATGATTTGGTTGCACGCTGGGGAGGGGACGAATTTGTTATTTTACTGCCGGAAACAGGAAGCGAGGCTGTAAAAAAGGTAGTTAAAAGAATTAATAAAAAAATTTCTAATACATTTTTAGAATTTGAAGATGGAGAGAAATTACCTCTTTCTGCAGCTCTGGGATCTGGGGTCAAAAAACATTATTATGAAGATTTTTTTGATATATTAGATGAAGCAGAATCTCAGATGTATAAAAATAAACTGACTGAAAGCAGAAGTATTAAAAGTAATATTTTAAATACACTTTTAAAAACTCTCAGTGAAAAAAGTCAGGAAACCTCAAGTCATTCAAATCGAATGGCAGATCTGGCCGTAAAGCTGGCAGAGAAAATTGACTTAAGTCAAAATGAAATCAATAAATTAACACTGATTGCCAGGCTGCATGATATAGGTAAAACTGTAATTCCCGAAAGGCTTTTAAATAAAAAGGGAAGCTTAACAGAAGCTGAATGGAAAGAAATTAAAACCCACCCGGCAGTTGGCCACAGAATATTAAATGCTACAGAGGAGTTTTCTCATATTTCTGACGATGTTTTATCACATCACGAAAGATGGGATGGTGCCGGTTATCCCCGGGGATTAAAAGAGGAAGAGATACCCCTACTCTCAAGAATAATTGCAATAGTTGATGCCTATGATGTAATGACAACAGATCAGATCTACAAAAAAGCAGTAGCTAAAAAAGAAGCCCTAAAAGAAATCAGGAAAAATGCTGGGAGCCAGTTTGATCCAGTACTGGCAGAGATATTTATAGATTTAATGTCAGACTAATTTTAACGGGATATCTGGCATATAATTTGCTCAAAAATATTTTTAACTCAATTGACAATTATACGTTTATTTGATGTAATATATATTTGAAGTAATATATAAATGAACAAATAAAATATTGAAGCAAAAAATTAGAACAAAATGTCCTTCGGACAACCTGTAATACAGTAAAGAAAGACCCTGCCGAGAGAAGGAAAATCAATCGGGCAGGGTTTTCTTATAGTATAATATTATTTATGTGATAGTTTAATAATATTATCAAATTTAATTAAAGAGCTGCAGTTCCTTCTTCACCGGTTCTAATTCTGATGGCATTTTCTACCTCAGAGATAAATATCTTTCCATCTCCAACTTCACCAGTCTGAACTGCTTCTTTAATTGCTTCAATGATCTGATCAACTTTAGTATATTCGACAATTATTTCAACCTTGATTTTTTTACGCAATCTAATTCTATAAGTTACACCTCTATAGGTTTCTGAATGACCTTTTTGAGAACCATAACCCTTAATTTCTGTAATATTTAATCCACTAATTCCAATTGCTTCAAGTCTATCAATTAAATTATCAGTTTTGTTTGGTCTGATAATGGCTTCAATTCTTTTCATAATATATCACCACCTCTGTTTTGGATTTTGAAATTTAACTTATTTTTCAGCCTTAACATTTATCATAAAATCTGGATAGGAGTCGGCACCGTGTTCTGAGTAATCAAGACCTTCAATCTCATCTTCTTCGGAGACTCTGAGTCCAATAACTGCATCGATTACCTTAAAGAGGGCAAATCCAAGTCCAAAGGCCCAGACAAAAACAGCTGCAACTCCGATAATTTGAGTGATTAATAAACTAATTCCGCCTCCAAAAAGAAGTCCACCTTCTGTGGCAAAAAATCCAACCGCAATTGTACCAAAGGCTCCACAGACACCGTGCACAGAAACAGCACCAACAGGATCATCAATCTGTAATCTATCAAAAAACTCAACCGAATAAATAACTATAATTCCTGCAATACCTCCAATTAGAACAGCGGAGAGATTACCTACACTGGCTGTACCAGCAGTAATACCTACCAGACCGGCTAAAGCACCGTTTAAAGTCATACTTACATCAGCCTTACCATATTTAATCCAGCTGACAATCATTGCCATTACTGCCCCTGCAGCTGCTGCCAGGTTAGTTGTTACAGCAATTGTAGCGATGGATAAATCTGTACCTGCTACAGTAGAACCGGGGTTAAATCCAAACCAGCCAAACCAGAGAATGAAAACACCAAGTGCTGCCATTAAAAGATTATGTCCGGGGAGAGCATTGGCGCTGCCGTCTTCATTATATTTACCAATTCTGGGTCCTAAAACAATGGCACCAGCTAAGGCAGCCCAGCCGCCAACAGAGTGGACAACAGTTGAACCGGCAAAATCGACAATACCCATCTCGGCTAACCAGCCGCCACCCCAGATCCAGTGTCCAACAACAGGATATATAAATGCGGTAATTACGACACTGTAGGCTAAGTAACCGGAAAAATTAGTTCTTTCTGCCATGGCTCCGGAGACAATTGTTGCTGCTGTTGCTGCAAAAACTGTCTGGAAGATAAAAAAGGCTGCAATCGGAATATCAAGTCCTAAATTAGCAAATGTATCCTGCAGAAAATAGCCTGTAGTTCCAATAAAACTGTTACCAGGCCCAAACATAAAGGCAAAACCAACAGCCCAGAAAACTAAAGATCCTGAGGCAAAGTCCATCATGTTTTTCATAATAATATTACCAGCATTTTTGGCTCTGGTAAAACCAGCCTCAACCATAGCAAATCCAGCCTGCATAAAAAAGACAAGGAAAGCTGCAATTAAAGTCCAGATGGTGTCAATAGCGATTGCATTGGCTGCTGCCTGTCCATTCTGGGCAAAAGCCAGACCGCTAAATAAACTCACCAGTGTTAATGTCATCAAAATTGTTTTCATAAACTTGCTTCTCATTACTCTACTACTCATAATAATTTCCTCCTCGTGTTAGGTATGTGTTAACTATGAGTAAATTATATATAGAGCTTACACAAAAAGCAAGACTTTCTATGTTTATATAACCGTATACAGTAATTCATTCTCTTTAATAGTATATTTAATGCAATAGCCTCCCAGGAAT
>JASMSZ010000136.1:0-32761 GCA_041694515.1 Halanaerobium sp. | reverse complement strand
GCCTGTGTTATCTCCAGAGTTTTTACATATTTAATTTCAGCTTCCATTATCTCTTTTAATTCAGCAGGAGAAGCTTGATCATCAAAACTCATTAGAGCAGTAACAGCCTGTGGTATAGAACGAGTCTCTATAATTGCAATATCTTTTTGACTAAGTTCTGAAACCTGTTTTGCTGCCGAAATTATATTTTTATTATTGGGCAGAATTATAATCTGGTCTGTATTCATCCTTTCAACTACTTCTACAAAATCATTAGTAGAAGGATTCATTGATTGGCCGCCCTTAATGACATAGTCAACTCCCAGTTCTTTTAAAATATTAAATATTCCTTCTCCATTAGCCACGGAAATAATCCCTATATTTTTATCTATCTTGATTTCTGCATCTGCAGTTGATTGTTTATTAACTTCTTTTGCTTCCGCTTCCACATTTCTTCCTACAGCAGACTGTTTTTCTTTTTGATCTTCAGCTATATCTGAATTTGACTTTTTATCCAGATGAAACTGAGAGTGATCAAAATTTGCTTCATTTTCCAGCCTAACTTTTTCCTGATTCTGTTTCCGCATATTATCAATTTTTATATCAAAAACTTTACCTTTTTTTAATCCGTATTCTAATAAGACACCAGGATGATTGGTGTGAATATGAATTTTTATTATATCATCACTACCAACAACCATAATTGAGTCCCCATAACTCTGCATATCTTTTCTAATCTTATTAATCATTCGCTCAATATTATTTTTTCTAGTATCAATTTCAATTAATATCTGGGTGCAGTAGGTAAATTTAATATCCTCTGCAATTTCAGCTCGTTTTTTAGTTTTTCCTTCAACAGCAGCGGCCTGATATTCTATCTTTTCTCCTTTTAAACCTTTAAGCATTCCCTCAAGGATTGTCAGATAACCCTGTCCACCAGCATCCACCACTTCTGCTTCTTTTAAGGCAGCAAGCAGCTCAGGAGTATGTTCTAACGATTCTTCCGCTGCTTCAATTGTTATTTCTAATAACTCCTCCAGGTCCTGAGCAGATTCTGCCTCTGCTGCAGCTTTCTCAGCAGCTTCTCTGGAAACTGTTAAAATTGTTCCTTCTACTGGCTTTAAAACACCATGATAAGCCACTTCGGAAGCTTTTTTCAGTGCCAGAGCTAAATCTCTGGTTTTTATTTTCTTTTTGTTCTTTAGGGCCTGAGAAAAACCTCTAATCAATTGAGATAAAATAACCCCCGAATTACCCCTGGCTCCCATTAAAGCACCCTTAGATAATGCTGCAGCTAGATCAGACACACTCTTCGATTTATTATCTTCCAGACAGGACACTGCCTCTTTAAAAGTCAAATACATATTTGTACCTGTATCACCATCTGGGACTGGAAAAACATTTAATGAATCAATAAAAGATTTTTGTTCTTTTAGCCAGTGTAATGATGCAGACATCATATCTTTAAATTGTTCTGCATCTACTGTAGTAATTTTTTCTTCATTATTAATTGGCATCGCCAACCCTCACTCCCCTTACATTAACATCTATAGTTACAACTTCAATTCCAACTTTGTTTTCGAGGGTATAGCGAACTCTTTCCATAACATTATGAGCTACTTCATGAATATTAGTTCCGTATTCAACAATAATATTTAAGTCCAGATGAACTTTTTCTTCACTAATATCAATACCAACACCCTTACTAATATTGTCCCAGCCCAAAAGATCTGCAAGACCATCCTGCATACTTCGAGAAGACATACCAACAAGACCATAACATTCCATAACAGCAAGACCTGCTGTTTTAGCTATTACCTCTTCATCAATAACTATCTTACCAAGTTCATTTTTTAATTCTTTTTCCATTCTTTACACCTCTTTTCATACATAATTATTCTATCTTATATAAAGTCTCTATGCAAGAAATAAATTTAATGAGTTTAATTAAATGCTCATTTATTATTAAATTCAAGATAAATTAATACTTTCCTGCATATTTAAGTCTATATTTTTTCTGAACTTACTTTAATTGACTTGCTAAAGACCGTTTATCTATGTTAAAATATAACCTGATGGAGATTTTATTTTGACACGCTCAATACAAATCTATCTATTTAATGTAAAATAGAGATTTATGAGCCGATGATTTGTAATAAATAAGGAGGTGTTTTTCTATGTCCAGAGTCTGTGAAATTTGTGGTAAAGGTGGAAATACTGCCAATAGCATACAAAGACGTGGTAAAGCTAAGAAAAAAGGTGGAGTTGGACGCAACATCACCAGTTCTACAAAAAGAACTCAGCGTCCAAATCTAAAAAAAGTTAAAGCAATTGTTGATGGATCACCAAAAAGAATTAAGGTCTGTACTCAATGTCTTAAATCAGGTAATGTCGAAAGAGCTTACTAATTAAGAGTTAGATAACAAAGGGAGTAGAACATTCAGCTGAATGTTCTACTCCCTTTAGTACTTTTAGAGGTAATTTAATTATTATTTAAACCCTTTAATTTTTTATTAATTTTATTTTTTAGTTCCTGATCACTAATTTTTATTTCTGCAAGATCATTTTCGATAGCACTTTTAGCAACTGCAAAAGCAACTGCTGGAACAACCCGCTGATCAAAGGGATCAGGAATAATATACTCAGCTGATAAATTATCAGCAGCTAAGTCGGCTATTGCCTCTGCAGCCGCAATTTTCATATCCTCACTTATTTCCGAGGCTCTTACATCAAATGCTCCCCTAAAAACACCAGGGAAAGCCAGCACATTGTTAATCTGATTGGGAAAATCTGACCTTCCAGTTGCAATAACTGCTGCACCAGAACTTAAAGCAGTTTCAGGATCAATTTCTGGTGTCGGATTGGCCATCGCAAAAACCAGCGACTCAGCTGCCATCTCCTTTACCATTTCTGCTTTTAAGATATTACCCACAGATAAACCAATAAATAGATCTGCATCCTTAACCGCTTCAGCTAACCCACCCTCCAGGTGATCAGGATTAGTCCTTTTTATTAAATCCTGCCTTAAAGAATCATACTGTTCCAGATTAGTTGAGTTTAAAATACCAATTTTATCATTGATTATTAAATTTTTTGCTCCAGCATCCAGCAGCAATTTAGATACTGCCGCAGCAGCAGCACCTGCTCCATTGACGACAATTTTTATTTCTTCTAAGTTTTTATTTACAAGCTTTAAAGCATTGATTACTGCTGCCAGTACAACAATCGCTGTTCCATGCTGATCATCATGAAAAATTGCCATCTTAGTTTCTTCTTTCAATTTAGCCTCTATTTCAAAACATTTAGGAGCTGAGATATCCTCTAAATTAATACCTGCAAAAGTAGGTTCCAGAAGTTTAACAAATTTAACAATTTCATCTACATCTTTTGTTCCCACACATAAAGGAAAAGCATCTACATTTGCGAATTCTTTAAATAAAACAGCTTTTCCTTCCATAACAGGCAGAGCTGCTTCTGGACCAATATCACCCAGACCTAAAACTGCAGTTCCAGAAGACACGACTGCAACCTGATTTCCACGAGCAGTATATTCATAAATTTTTTCTTTGTTTTTTTCAATTTCTCTACAGGGCTCTGCCACCCCAGGAGAGTAGGCCAGGCTCAATTCTTCTTTATTTCTGACTCTAACTTTTGCTTTCACTTCGATTTTTCCTTGATGATCACTATGTAATTTTAATGCCTTTTGATAAATATCCATTATAAACCTCCATTATTACTCTGCTCTCTACTCTAAATTCTCTAATACATAAATTAAAAGTCCATTTTCTAAGCTTACTTCTGCCTGATCACTCTCAATCAGATTGCTAATTCCTCTGCTTTTTGAGCGTTCAATGTTTTGAGATTCTAAATTATATTTACAGCCTTTAATACTGAGTCCTCTGACAGCTTTTGTCTGGGGAATTAAAGAAAGTCTAAATCCTTTTTTATTAACAAACTGCTTTTTGCTGTCAATTAATGCAATCTCATTTTTTTTTGAAATGATTTTGGCCTTTAAATTTAAATGATATATATATTCTAATAAATTTAAATTAGCAAGCTGTTGATCTATTCTACCACCAAGTGCAGCAGTTAAGTCTAACTCTTTTAAACCACTTTTCAGACAATAATCAACTGCAATCTCACTATCAGTCTTATCCTTTTCGACTGGATATTTAATCATTTTTATACTCTTATTATTATAAAATTCTTTATTACTTTTAGTGATAGAATCCAGATCACCAATTATAAGATCAGGTAATAAATCTAAATCTCTGGCTTTATTGGCTCCTCCGTCAACTGCAATAATTTTATCTATTTCTCGCTTTTTAATAATTTTATTAAATTCTTCCTTATCCAGATCCAGCTCACCATTCAAAATTAAAAGTGCTCTTTTTTTAGACATTAGCAGCAGTACTCCTCATTTCTGCCAGAGCTGCAGCAGGATCGGCTGCACCAAAAATTGCAGAACCAGCTACAATAATATCAGCCCCTGCTTCTACAATTTTTTTTAAATTATAGGTTTTAATTCCACCATCGACCTCAATTTTACACTTATAATTATTATCTTCGATTATTTTATTTAATTTAGTTATTTTTTCTGTCATCTGAGGGATATAAGACTGACCGCCAAAACCAGGATTTACAGACATTATTAAAACCTGATCCAGTTCCGGTAAAATATATTCTAAACTATCTAAAGGTGTAGCGGGATTGAGAGAAACTCCTGCCTTAATTCCCTGGGCTTTGATTAGCTGAATTACTCGATGGATATGATCTGTAGCTTCTAAATGAACAGTCAAAATATCAGAACCAGCCTCTGCAAAATCCTTAATATATCTCTCGGGTTTTGTAATCATTAAATGGGTGTCAAAGGGAAGTTGGCTGTGTTTTCTAATAGAATTAATTAACCCCGGGCCAAAGGTAATATTAGGTACATAAACACCATCCATTACATCTAAGTGGAGATAATCAGCATCTTTAATCAGTTTAATCTGCTCTTGTAATTGACTGAAATCGGAAGCAAGAAGTGAAGGTGCAAATTCTGTTTTCATTAATATCTTTTCTCCTTTCCCTTTAATTCATTATATATTTGTTGATAACTCTGATATCTTCTGGCTGAAATTTCACCATTTTCTACCTTTTGCTGAACTACACAACCTGGTTCATGCAGATGAGAACAGCCGTTAAATTTACAGTTATTATTATACTCTGCAATCTCAGGAAAATACCAGGATAAATTATCTGGCTCAATTTCTAAATTAATTTTAGACATTGAAGTAAACCCAGGAGTGTCTGCAACCCAGCCATTATTAGGTAGAGATATGAGTTCTACCATTCTCGTAGTATGGACTCCCTTTTTTAACTTTTTGCTAACAGCAGCAGTTTTCAAGTCTGCATCCTCAATAACTTTATTTAAAAACGAAGACTTACCGGTGCCCGAAGGACCAGTTAAAACATTGATTTTATTATTAAGTTTTTCAAATAATTGATTTAAATTTATATTTTCTTTAACACTGATAAAATCAAGCTGATAGCCGGCTTTTTTATATTCATCAAAGTTATCTTTAAAACCAGCCTCCGCCTGATCAATTTTATTAATAACAATCAGCGGCTCAAAACCAGAGCTTTCAACTAACAATAAAAAACGATCGAGCAGTGAGGGAGTAAAGTCCGGATTCTTAACTGAATGCATAACAACAACCTGATCAACATTCGCGACTTTAGGCCTCTTTAATAAATTACTGCGGGGATAGTATTCTTCCAGAATTTTATTTTCTTTATCAATCTCTACATAATCACCAGGATAAATTTTTTCTCTGATCTTACCTCTAATTCTACACTGATATATTTCTTTTTTTTGATCAGCGACAAAGAAAAAACCCCCTATCGATTTGATTAAAATACCCTTCATCTAAATTATCATCCCCCAAAACTTTCCGATTTTATTAATTGATCATCAAAATAGATTCTAACTTCTGTTTGACCCTGGCTTCTAATATCTCTAACGATATTATCTCCCGGTTCATGTACTGCCTGATAAACCTGGTCCTGACCATTCTGATCTTCAATCACAATTCTGACTTCTCTGCTTTCCGAACCAGTAACATTTACAGAAATTCTATTTGTATGAAAATCTTTACTAGAAGTTGATTCCGGACCACGGCTAATAACAAAGTCCACAGCAATTCCTCGAGGTAAATATTCGCCGGCTCTTACACTTTGAGATATAACCTGACCATCAGCAAAACGATTGGAATTTTCTACACTAACCTGGCCAATATTTAACCCTTTTTCTCTAATTAGACTAAAAGCTTCTGCCTGAGTCAGTCCGGTTAAGTCCGGCATTCTAACAGAAATATCTCGCTCACCTCGACTGACAAAAAGAGTAACCTCACTTCCTTTTTCCACTTCAGCCCCGGCGGCAGGAATTTGATTGATTATCGTTCCAGGCTCTTCGGATAATCTAAAAATATACTGGATGTCACCACTGTTTAAGGACAGATTATCCAGTTCAATCAGAGCTTCCCTTAAAGAATTGCCAATAAAATCGGGTATCTCAATCAACTGTGGTCCTTTACTCACAGTAATATTTAGAGCTCGACTCTGTTTAATCCTCTCACCAGCTGCAGGCTGCTGACTAACAATATGATTGGCTGGTATTTCTTCACTAAATACTCTTTCTTCATTTTCAGACAGGTTAAGACCTACTTCCGAAGCCATTCCTCTAGCCTCTGTTAAACTTTTTCCCACAATATCTGGTACCTGAACTACCGGTACATTTGTATATTGGTTGAAAAATAAAACTGCGCCGCCAATAGAAATTATAAAAAATAATATAACAGCTCCAATAATCATAAGAGGCTTTTTATATTTTCTACTTTTATTTTTAAAAAATTTTTTATTTTTTTTAGTATTTTTTTTTTCATCCTTATTTCCATCGGCTTTTTTATCATTTTTCCCAGCATTTTTTTTAGAATCATTTAATAAACTAATATCTGACTTTTTCATTACCCTGGTTTCATCAGCATCAAAGTCATTTTTCTTTTCTGACTTTTTACTTTTCGATTTGAGGTGTTTTAAACAATAAGTAATCTGCTGTCTCATCTCATAAGCATCCTGAAACCGTTCTGCTGGTTCTTTAGCTATTGCCTTCATAATCAAATCATTGACTTCTTCTGGAATATCTTTATTAATTTGTGACGGTTCAACCGGCTTCTGCTGAATGTGTTTTAAAGCAACTGAAATAGGACTTTCTCCATGAAATGGTAATTCTCCGGTAGTCATTTCGTAGAGCACAACCCCAAGTGAATAAATATCAGAGTAGGCTTTAATTTCTCCACCTTTTGCCTGTTCGGGAGAAAAATAATGGGCACTACCGACAACTGTTTCAGTTACTCTAACTGTTGAATTACTAACAGCTCTTGCAATACCAAAATCCGTAACTTTAACCTCCATCTCCTCAGTTAAAATTATATTATGGGGTTTTATATCACAGTGAACAATCTGATTATCATGGGCCACAGATAAGGCAGCGGCAATCTGTCTGGCTATCTCCAGTGATTCAACTATAGAGAGTTTTGTCCTCTCCTTTATTATATCCTTTAAATTTTTACCTTCTACTATTTCCATTACAAGATAAATTCTTTCTTCATCAACTACAATATCAAAAATACTTACTACATTGGGATGGGATAATCTAGCTACAGCCCTTGCTTCCTGTCTGAATTTATCAATAAATTCAGCATCAGATTTATATTCCGGACGCAGCATTTTTAATGCTACTCTTCTTTCTAATAAAGTATCCTGGGCTGAATAAACAATTGCCATTCCACCACGGCCAATTTCTTTTATTATCTTATAACGGTTATTTAAAATCTTACCCTGCATAAATTCACCTCTATTATCATTAAACAATAATTATTTTTCATTAAAATCAGCAACTATTAAAGTGACATTATCCAGGCCGCCGCTGGACAGAGATTTTTTAAGCAGCTGTTCTGCTATTTTCTCAGCTTTTGGAGTTTCTTTGAAAACAGCTTCAATTTCATTTTCTCTAATCATATCCGTTAAACCATCAGTACATAATAATAAGAGTTCATTACTAGAAATACTAATTTCCCCTTTATCTAAATCCAGATCATTATCCAGGCCTAAAGCCTGAGTAACAATATTCTTTTTAGGATGATTAAATGCCTCATCCTCATTAATTTCTCCTTTTCTAAGCAGTTCGGCAACCAGAGAATGATCCTCAGAAATTTTTCTCAAACTTTCTTCTTTTCTATTATAAAGATAAATACGGCTGTCACCTAAATTAACATAATAAAGTTTGTTTTTTTGAATTATGACAGCTGCAAATGTTGTTCCCATTCCATTATATTCAGGATTCTGCTGACTCTTATTTATAATTTCTTGATTAATTTTATAAGTTAACTGGCTCAAACCTTCTAGAGGAGATGATAAGTCAAAATTAAAGTCAGAGGCAGAATTTGCTGCCGTCTGACTTGCAACTTCTCCCGCAGCATGTCCACCCATCCCATCAGCAACCATAAAAAAATTAATTTCTTCCTTGATAAAATAGTTATCTTCATTTGTACTGCGTTTATTTCCTTTATCACTTAAAGCTTTAAACTGCATTTTTCTCCTCCTTCAATTTCAACTTTTATTTTTCTTTTCTTTTTAACTGACCACAGGCTGCATCAATCTGAGTTCCCATTTCTTTTCTCAGGGTCACCTGAATCCCATTACTCTGTAAGGTTCCATAAAAACTATCTATTACCTTTTGTACAGGCCTTTCAATACCCAACTCAGGTACTGGATTAGCAGGGATTAAGTTTACATGACAGTTTATTCCCCGCAGCAGTTCAGCCAGCTGCACAGAAAGTTCTGGACTATCATTAACACTGTCCATTAATACATATTCGAAGGTAACTCTTCTACCTGTTTTTTCAATATACTCAATTACAGCTGTTAAAAGCTGGTTCAAATTATATTTTTTATTAATAGGCATTATTTTATTTCGCAGACGATCATTAGGGGCATGTAGAGAAACAGCAAGTCCAATCTGATCATTAACTTCAGCCAATTTTTTAATTTTAGGTACAAGTCCTGCTGTCGAAATAGTCATTTTTCGCATTCCAATATTTAAACCATGATCAGCATTTATAATCTCTACTACTTTCATTAAATTATTAAAATTAGCAAGTGGTTCTCCCATTCCCATAAACACAACATTACTTAGCCTTGGTTCAGCAAAATTCGAACCGCTGATATCTTTCTGAACCTTAATTACCTGATCAACAATTTCTCCTGCAGTTAAGTTTCTTTTTAAACCATCAATCCCGGTTGCGCAAAACGAACATCCAAGTCCACAACCTACCTGAGTAGAAATACAGGCACTGTGACGACCCGATTCAGGGAAAGGAAGATAAACTCCTTCAATATTTTCTCCATCCTCTAACTGCCATAAGTATTTAACCGTCCCATCAGCAGCTGCACTTCTATTTATTTCTTCCAGATCCGTCAAATTATAGTTTTCATCCAGAAAATTACGCATCTTTTTGGGAATATTTTTCATGTCTTCTGTACTGGATACACCATTCTTATAAAGCCAATTAAAAATTTGTTCACCTCTATAAGAAGCAAAACCTGCCTCTTTTAATTCGTCTATTAATTCACTTCTATTTAATTCTTTTAAATCTTTCATCGTAAATTTAATCACTCTCCACTTTTTTTAATAATGCATAGAAAAAGCCTTCGGAATCTACTTCTCCCGGCAAAAGTTCTAAATACTTTTTATTATTCTCTAAATTTAAACTGCTTACTTGTTTCAATTTATTATTAAGATCTATCAATTTAAGGTCTTTATTCTCAGATAAAATTCTTTTTATTAAATCCTGATTTTCTTCTTTAGTTAAAGTACAGGTAGAATATAATAATTCTCCCCCTATTTTAAGTTTATCCAGGTTATTATTCAGGATATTATACTGCAGTTCAGCCATTTTTTTTATTATTTTCTCATCTTTATCCCACTTGATTTCTGGTTTAGAAGCAATAAGCCCCAGGCCTGAACATGGTAAGTCCGCCAGTATTTTATCATATTTTTTGTTATCCTCATATTTAGCAGCATCAATTTTTTTAAAATTAACATTTTTAACCCCCAGCCTTGATAAATTTTCTTTAACCAGATTCAAACGTTTCTGACTGATATCTAAGGCCGTAATCTGACCGGTATTGTTCATTAACTCAGCCAGATGCGAAGTTTTCCCACCCGGAGCAGCAGCCAGATCAAGCACCTCCATATCTGCCTGAGGATCTAATAATAAAGAGGTAAGTCCTGCAGATGTACCCTGAATATAAGCCGCTCCAGTTTTAAACGCCCGGGTCTCTGCAGGATTATTAACTTCCTTAAGTCTATAAAAAGCATCTAAAAATGTATTTTCAAATTTTATCTGATCTTCCGCCAGCAAATCTATAAAATCCTGCCGATTGACTTTCAAAGAATTATGACGATAAATAACTTCTGCCCTCTTATTTCCTGCCTCTAAAATCATCTCAGATTTTTTAAAACCATAATCTTTAATAAAACGTCTGACAAGCCAGAGAGGATAAGAATATTTTAATGATAAAAATTTTTCAGGGTCATCTTTTTTAGGTGGAAGTTGAACCCTATCTCTTTTTCGATTAATATTTCTTAAAACACCATTGGTGAAGGAGACAGCTCCTTTTTGACCGGCAGGTAATAAAATTTTTACTGCTTCTACACTCTCAAAAACAGCTGCTCTTGCCGGTACCTTATCAAGAAAAAAGAGCTGATAGACACCAATTCTCAGCCCCATTAGTACTTCTTCATCCATTTTCTGCAGTGGAGTTTTAGAAAATTGTTTAATTATATAGTCAAGATACAATTTATTTCTAATCACACCATAAAAAATTTCTGTAAACAGATTTTTATCTCTCTGATCTTTAATGTTTTCCAATTTAGAATTAAGCAGTAAATTGGAATAACTCCCTTTTTCAATTCTAAGCAGTGCCTCTAAAATTTCCAGCCGCAAATTTTTCAATTAATCATCACCTAAACTTGCTAAAAGTAAAATTCTTATCATATTTGCCAGGGCAACCAGAGTTGCAGCTACATAGGTAAAAGCTGCTGCTTTTAAAACTTTTTTGGCACCTTTGATTTCTGATTCAGTTAGTAAATCCGTACTTTTTAGATTACTAATTGCTCTGCTGCTGGCATTAAATTCTACCGGTAAAGTCACCAGATGAAATAAAAAAGCTGCAGAAAAAAGCACAAACCCTATCATGATCAAAAAGTCAGCTCGAATAAAAAAACCAAAAATTGCAAGTGGCAGCCCAAAACTGGAACCAATATTAGCTGCAGGAACCAAAGAGGCTCTTAAAGAAAGTGGTCTGTAATTTTCTTTATCCTGAATAGCGTGTCCTACCTCATGAGCTGCTACTCCAACAGCTGCAATTGAATTATTATTATAAACATCAGATGATAAATTAAGAGTTTTATTTTGGGGATCATAATGATCACTTAATTTACCATCAGTTTTACGAATTTCAACGGTTTTTAAATTATTATTTAATAAAATCTTCCTGGCCAACTCAGCACCGGTTAAATTTGAATTCAGTTTGATTTCATTATATTTACTAAATGTGTGTTTAACCTTATACTGTGCATATGCCGCAAGTAATAAAGCGGGTATAATTATAATCATTGTTGGATCAAATAAAAATGGAATCATGATCTTGCCTCCTCAATTATTTAAGCATTAGTAAATTTTTTTCCTGTTTCGATTTGATGTCCATTTAAAAAATTATGAACATTCATTTTTTTTCCACCTGGAAGCTGTAATTTTTCTATGGATAAAACTCCAGCAGCTGTTTGAACCAGTAGTCCTTCCTCATGATTTGCTTTGATAATTGTTCCTGGCTCAAAATCGCTGTCTTCAACATCAGTTATTGTACTTTCCCAGATCTTAATTTTATGATCATCAAGCTCTGTATAAGCTCCAGGCCAGGGATTAACACCTCTAATTAAATTATAAATATCTTCAGCATTCTGATTCCAGTCAATTTCCCCAAGTGATTTATCAATTTTATAGGCAAATGCTGCTTCAGAATCATTCTGGGGTATTCGAGGTGCTTCTCCTGACTTAACGTCTTTTAGTGTTCTAAGCAATAGTTCAGCACCTTTATCTGCCAGCTCATCATGCAGGTCCCCCACAGTATAATCTTCTTTGATTTCAATTTCCTGCTGATAGATAATATCTCCATCATCCCAGCCTTCATCCATATACATGGTAGTGTTTCCGGTCACTTTTTTCCCATCTATTATTGCTTTATGAATCGGACTGGACCCCCTGTATTCAGGCAGTAAAGATGCATGAAGATTAATACATCCATACTCCGGTATTGCTAATAAGTCCGGGCTTAATTTCTGTCCAAAAGCTACTACAACTATAAAATCAGGTTCTATTGTTCTTAATTTATCCAGAAAATCTGATTGATTTACATTTTCGCTCTGTAAAATTTCTAAATTCAAAGCAAGTGCTTTCTTTTTAATATCAGAATAATGAACTTTCTGGCCTCTACCGCTTTTGCGATCAGGTTGTGTAACTACAGCCTCAATCTCAACCTGCTGATCATTATTTAATTTTAGCAGTGAGGGAACTGCAAATTCAGGTGTTCCCATAAATATAATCTTCATCAAATCACTCCGCAATTTTTACAATTTTATCAACAAATAATACTCCATCTAAATGATCAATTTCATGTTGAATTGCTCTAGCTTCAAAACCTTCTGCTTCAAATTCAACTACTTTACCTTCTCTATCTAAGCTTCTTATTTTAATTTTTTCAGCTCTGATTACATCACCAGTTTCTCCAGGAATACTGAGACAACCCTCTTCCATGATTGACTTCCCCTCTGTTTCTATAATTTCGGGATTTATTAAAACAATTTTATTTTCTTCCCTAATATCTACGACAGCTATTCTTTTTAAAATTCCAACCTGAGGAGCTGCCAGGCCCACACCATCTTCTTCATACATTGTATCAAACAGGTTATCTATTAAATCATTAGTTTTTTTACTTACAGCATCTATCTGTTTTGCTTTACTTCTTAAAACCGGATCTCCAATTTCTCTTACCTTTAAAAGAGCCATGATATCTACCTCCTAAATTATATTATAACATTTGATAGGGATCTACATCAATACGAATTTCGACTGAATCACCATCATTTTTCTCAATAAACTTTTTTTCTATCAACTGAATAATATATTCGCGATTTCGTATCGAATTAAACTTTAAAACCAACTGCCAGCGATATTTATTTCTGATTTTACTTAAAACTGCAGGTGATGCACCTAATTTCTCCAAATATTTTTCTTTATAAGTATCCAGAAAAAATGATAATTTCTTGCTTTTTGCAGCTGCTTTTTTTTCATCTTCTGCACTGATTATGATATTTAGCAGTCTGCAAAAAGGTGGATAATTCCTCTGTTTTCTAATCTGAATTTCTTCCTGATAAAAAGAGTATTTATCAGGAACTAAGGCAGTCTGAATACTGTAATGATCTGGATCATAACTCTGCAGCCAAAATTTACTATCCGGCTTATTTACAAGCAGAGATTTTAATTCCATTAAAAGAGAATAATTGTTTTCAGCAGCTCTAAAATCAGAACTATTTAATGCAGTATCTGCAGAAATAACAGCCAGAAACTTAAGTTGATCATAAAATTGGTTTTTTATCAGAATTGAGGTTCCAACTAAAATATCAATTTTTCCTTTTTTAAAATCATTTAATCTTTTTTTTACTTCCTTTTCCTTTAAGTCACTATCAACTCTGGCAATTTTAAGGTCATCATAAAGCACCTTTAACTCTCCAATAATTTTTTCAGTTCCCACCCCAGCCTGCGAAATAAAACTACTTCCACATTCCGGACATTGATCAGGCACTTCTTTTTTTAAACCACAGTAATGACAGCGAAGCTGATGCTGCTCCTTATGGTAGTTTAAAGAAATATTACAGTTATCACATTTAAGCACATGCCCACATTTTCTGCAGATTAAATAATTTGCAGAACCACGACGATTTAAAAATAAAATGATTTTATTATTTTTTTTCAGCTGCATTTTAATTTCTGACTTTAAATCCTGGCTTAAATCACCGAGATTACCTTTTTCAACTTCCTTTTTCATGTCAATAATTTTTGTCTGCAGTCTGCTTTTCTCAGAACTTAATTTGATTTGCTGATACTCCCCTGCTGAAGCATGATATTGACTTTCCAGAGACGGAAAGGGTGATTCCAGAAGCAGAAGTGAATTATTCTTTTTTAACCGTTTAACTGCAATCTGTCTGGCATGATATAATGGGCGTTCCTGAGCTTTATAACTTTCATTATTTTCTTCCATAATAATTACAGCATTCAGTTCAGAAAATGGGGCAAAAATAGCTGACCTGGCACCTACAGCAATTTTAACTTTCCCTTTTTTTATCTGCTGCCACTGATCAAAACGTTCCCCTCCAGATAATTGACTGTGGATAAAGGCTATATCATCACTAAACCGATTATTTAATTGTCCCAGAAATATCTTATCCTTTTCAATTTCTGGAATTAAAAGTATAATATTTTTCTTTTCTGCCAGCAGTTTTTCCAGCAGTTTGATAATAAAGTTATATCGCCTCTGACTATTTTCTGTAGTTAATAGATATAAATTATTTTCTGAAATATTCTCTCCTGAAACATTATCTAAGAGTTGATCTAAAAGTTCTTTTTCTTCCTGCTTAAGTTCAAAATAAAATTCATGTTCTTCGTTTGTATTAATACTTATTTCTGGAATTCTTTCCTTAATATCAGTATATAGAGTTATCAAATTTTTGTCTATTAAACGGTAAACAGTCTGACGAGAAGTTTCTGCAGAGTCGAGAACCATTTTTAATTTGTGCTTTTGTTCACTATTTTCTAATAAATATTTTAGAATTAAATACTGTTTTGGTGCTCTTTTTTTTAATTTATCAAGCTCATTTTTATAATCAGTAATTTCTGAGTTTAGTTTAAGAAACTCCACCTCTTTTTTACTGATTTTTTGATCAGTAATACCAGGTGGTAAAGCTTTTTTAATAACCTGTGCCAGATAGGCATGATAATAAGCGGCTGTCCAGTAAAAAAGTTTTAATAATTCATCCCCAAAAAAACTCTGTTTATATAAGAGAGAATCAATCTTCTTTAATTTTGATTTTTTTATATCTGATTCAGACTTAAATCCAGTCACAAAGGCAGACAATTTTCTGCGGCCAAAAGGAACTCTAACAAGCTGTCCCACTGCTATCTCTGATTTTAAGCTTTCTGGCAAAAGATAATCAAATTCTCTATTTATTGTTTTTAAAGGTAGATCAACTACAACCTTTACTATATCCTCCATAATTTTTCCCTTCTACATTTAAATAAAATGAATTGTACAATTTCATAAATCAGTAAAAAACTAGAATTTATAATTAATGTTTAATTTTTAATGAATTGTAAAAAGCCGAAGGTAAAAACCTCCGGCAGCTTAAGCAATAATGATGATCTTTACTCTATTTTAAATCAGCTTTATTCCTCAAATTATCTATTCTATCAATTTTTTCCCACGGTAGATCTAAATCATGACGTCCAAAATGACCATAAGCAGCTACCTGTTTATATATTGGTTTTCTTAAACTTAAGTTTTTAATAATTTGTGCCGGTCTTAAATCAAATTCCTCTTTAATAATTTCTTCCAATTTTTTTTCAGAAATTTTTGCAGTACCAAAAGTATCAACCATTACGGAAAGAGGTTTTGCAACTCCAATTGCATATGCAATCTGAACCTCACATCTTTTTGCTAATTCTGCCGCAACTATATTCTTAGCGATATATCTGGCTGCATAGGAAGCAGAACGGTCAACCTTAGTAGGATCCTTACCTGAAAAAGCTCCTCCCCCATGATGAGCTGTTCCTCCATATGTATCAACAATTATCTTTCTGCCTGTTAAACCTGTATCTCCGTTCGGTCCTCCAATAACAAACCTTCCGGTCGGATTTACTAAAATCTCAGTATTCTCATTTAATAAATCAGTATCAATTATTTCTTTGACCACATGTTTTGTAATATCTTCCTTAATCTGTTCCTGAGATACTTTCGGATGATGTTGAGTAGATATTAAAACCTTATCAACGTAAAGAGGCTTATCATCTTGGTAAGCTACAGTAACCTGAGTTTTCCCATCAGGACGCAGATATTTTAAATGTCCATTTTTTCTAACTTCAGCCAGCCTCCGGGCCAGTTTATGTGACAGCATAATTGGCAGAGGCATTAATTCCTCTGTTTCATTAGAAGCATAACCAAACATTAAACCCTGATCACCTGCTCCTAAATCTGAATCAGATTTTCCTTCTTTTTCTTCCAGAGAATGATCAACTCCCAGCGCAATATCACCTGATTGTTCATCAATAGCTGTTAAAACAGCACATGTTTCTCCATCAAATCCATATTTAGCTCTTGTATAACCAATCTCTTTTACTGTCTGGCGGGCAATTTTCTTTAAATCTACATAACAGGCTGTTGTTATTTCTCCTGCAATCAAAATTAAACCTGTTGTAACCATTGTCTCACAGGCTACTCTTGCATCTGGATCTTTTTCTAAAATTGCATCCAGAACAGCATCAGAAATTTGATCGGCAACCTTATCTGGATGTCCTTCAGTTACAGATTCTGAGCTAAATAAATATTTCCGTGTCATAATATCTCACCTTTCATCTATTCATATTCAATTCTTAAAGTTATATTTAAGAAAATACAGTCAATAAATTTAGTTTAGCATATAAAGTTTATACTGTCAATTCGGTCATTTAGACAGAATTTTGCCTATTCCGAATATAATAGAGTAGATAAATTCCGATGAATATTAAAATCAAGCTGATTAATTTTGCAACTTTAAAATCAACAATAAATAAACTATCTGTTCGCTGTTCTTCTATAAAAAATCTAAATATAGAATAAAAAATCAGGTAAAGCGAAAATACTTCTCCATCTTTTTTTAAATCAGAACCCAGATAAAAGAATAAAAAAATAAATAGCATAAAATCTGCTGCTGATTCATAAAAAAATGCAGCTTCTCGATATGCTCCTCTAATAAACATCTGCTGCTTAATAAAATCAGGAAATAAACTATAATAGCTTTCACTGACAATTTGACCGTAGGCTTCCTGGTTAACAAAATTACCCCAGCGTCCAACTGACTGAGAAAAAGCCATCAGAGGAGCTAAATAATCCAGAGCCAGCAGAATATTTTTCTTTCTTCTTTTAGCAAGCAGACAAAGAACTATTATCCCCACCAGCAGTCCCCCGTGGATTGCCAGGCCTCCCTCAGTAACTGCCAGTATTTTTGCAGGCCTATTAATATAATATTGAAAATTAAAAACTACATAATATATTCTAGCTCCCAGTATTCCCAGAGGAAAAGCTATTATTATAAAGTCTAAAAAAAATTCAAAATCTAAACTTTCTTCTCTTTTTAAAAGTTGATTTAAAATAAAAAGTGAGATAAGAAGGGCTAATATAATTAAAAATCCATACCACCTTATCTCTAAAGAAAAAAATCGAATCAAAATCGGATCAATAATTTTAATCACCTTGCTTTTATATTATTTAAACATTCTTCATTTTAGGGTCCAGCGCATCTCTTAAACCATCACCAAGTAAATTAAATCCTAAAACTCCAAAGATTATTGCTAAACCAGGAAAAGTTGCTACCCAGGGAGCTTTTTGTAAAGAACTACGGGCATCACTCAACATGGCTCCCCATTCTGGAGATGGTGGTTGAGCACCAAGTCCAAGAAAACTCAAAGCTGCCGCTTCCAAAATGGCAGTAGCTATACTTAGAGTTGTTTGAACAATCAAAGGGGCCATAGCATTTGGCAGAAGATGCTTAAAAATTATTCTTAAATCTCCTGCTCCTAAAGCCCTAGCAGCACTAATATATTCACTCTCTTTAATTGATAAAACTGAAGATCTTACAATTCTTGCAAATCTGGGAACATTAATGATTCCAATGGCAATCATTGCATTTTTTAATTGGGGTCCCAAAATAGCTACAATTCCTATCGCTAATAATATACTAGGAAAAGCAAGCATAATATCCATAAATCTCATAATCAACATATCCAATTTACCACCATAATAACCTGCTATTAAACCAAAACTTACCCCAAATACTAAAGCAATGGCTACAGAAAGTAAACCAACCTGCAGTGAAATTCTGGATCCATAAATAATACGGCTTAAAATATCTCTACCCATTTCATCTGTCCCCAGTAAATGTTCCAAAGATGGCGCCGTATATCTGGTTAAAATATTCTGTTCAAAAGGATCATAAGGTGCCAAAACTGGTGCCATTACAGCAACAATAATCAAAAATATAATAACAGCTAATCCTGCAATACCAATCTTACTCTGTAATAATCTCCGCCAGGCCTCAAACCAGGGATTTGTATTTTTTCTCATAACTTTATTTTTATCTGACATCTACTTTCACTCCTCTCCTACTCATACTGAATCCGTGGATCTACTAAAGCATATGATAGATCAACAATTAAATTGACTATAACAAAAACACCTGCAAAAAATAAGATTCCTCCCTGTACTATGGGAAAATCTCTGGCATATATTGCATCAACAAGAAATTTACCAAGTCCGGGCCAGGAAAATATTGTTTCGGTCATTACAGCTCCCCCAAGCAAAACACCAAATTGGAGTCCAACAACTGTAATAATTGGGACCATTGCATTTTTTAGAGCGTGTTTAAATATAACAATTTTTTTCATTAGACCTTTAGCATAGGCAGTTCTAATATAATCTTTTTTTAACACTTCCAACATTGATGAGCGTGTCATCCTTGCAATTATTGCCATCGGAATTGTTCCCAGAGCAACTGCTGGTAAGGCGAGATGATGCAAAATATTTTTTAAAGCACTAAAATTCAACTGCAAAATACTATCAATAACATATAAATTTGTAATCGGAGTAAAATTAAGACCTACACCGATTCTTGATGAAGGGGGAAACCAGCCCAATTCTACAGCAAAAAGCCAGATAAACATTAAACCTAACCAAAAGATTGGCATCGAGACACCAATTAAAGCTATTAACATACTTAAATTATCAAACCAGGAATTCTGATTAATAGAAGCAAATATTCCAGCTGGCACTCCCACCAAAACTGCAAACATCATTGCAAAAAATGATAACTCCAGGGTTGCCGGAAATCTATGGGCCAATTCTGCACTAACTGGATTATTACTCATTATAGACCTTCCTAAATCACCTCTCAAAAGATCTTTAACATAGCGCCAGAATTGAACTGGCAGAGGATCATTAAGTCCCATCTGTTCTCTTAATCTCTGCAAAGCCTCATTTGTAGCCCGTTCTCCCAGCATTGTTTGAGCAGGATCTCCAGGAATTAAATGAACAATCAAAAAAACAATAATTGCTACTCCAATCAATATTGGGATTAAAGCAAGTAATCTTTTAATAATATAGTTAATCATTTCCTTATTACACCTTCCTATTCAAAGTTAATCTGCGGCCTAAAAAGGCCGCAGATTAATTTTATTATTAAATTATACTCTTCTTATTCTTCTAACCAAACTCTGTGTAATTTTTCTGTTCCAGTTGGGTTAGGAATATAATTCTGTACTTCAGTTTTTAAAGCAATTGGTGGTGTTGAGTGAACTAAGGGTACCCATGGAGCATCCTGATGAATAATTTCCTGTGCTTCCATGTAAAGTTCAACTCTTCTGTCATGGTCCATTGTTTTTTGTGCTTCAACTAATACTTTATGCAATTCTTCGCTTTCATAGGCATTATTACTATTAGTTTTATCTAACAGCACATATAAGAAGTTATCTGGATCACCATTATCACCGGTCCATCCCAACATATATGTTGGGGCTTCCTGATGTTCTGTTTTGTCAAGATAGGTAGCCCAATCATAAGTAACCAGATTAGCTGTTACTCCAATTTCGCTTAAATAACTTTGAATAGCCTGACCAATAAATTTACCCTGAGGTATATATGGTCTTGGAACAGGTAAATACCAGAGATCAAATTCAAAACCATCTGGATATCCAGCTTCAGCTAATAATTCTTTTGCTTTTTCTGGATTATATTCATACGGTTCTATATTCTCATTATAGCCCCAGATAGAAGGTGGCATTGGATTCTTTGCTGGTTCTGCCAGTCCTGCATAGAAAGCATCAATAATAGCCTGCTTATCAATTGCGTGGTTAAATGCTCTTCTGACTCTAACATCATCAAATGGCTCAAATTTAAAGTTCATGGCAAAATAACCAACATTCATACTTGGTCTTAAAGAAAGTTTTAATTGATCAGAACTTTCTACACTTTCTACATCTTCGGGACTTACTCCATCCATCATATCAATTGATCCAGCCTGTAATTCCATATATCTAGCTGAGTTATCAGGAATTGAACGGAAAACAATTTCATCTAAATAAGCTCGTTCTTTCCAGTAATTCTCGTTAGCTTTTAAAATAACTCTATCTCCCTGACGCCATTCCTCTAAAGTATAAGCACCAGTTCCGACAGGGTTTTTAAAGTAATTTTCTCCATATTTCTTAACTGCTTCTGGACTGGAAATTCCAAAGGGAACCATAGCAAGATTGTTTAAAAAAGGAGCCTGCTTTTCAGAAAGAACAAATTCTACTGTATATTCATCTACTACATTAACTTCCTGAATAATCCCAGGGAATCCCTGGAACATATAACCATAATAGGTAAACTCTCCACCTATATGATAGGGATGATCTTCTAAACGCCAGCGATCAAAGTTCCATTTTACTGCTTCTGCAGTAAAATGGTTGCCATCGTGGAATTCTACATCTTCTCGTAAATTAAAAGTCCAGGTTAATCCATCTTCCGATACTTCCCAGTCTGTTGCCAGAGCTGGTTCTACTTCTGTTGTACCGGGTGTATAATCAACAAGGGTATCATAAATTTGCTGGGTTACTTTAAATGATTCACCATCAGTAACCTGAATAGGGTCTAATCCTACTGTATCTCCACCACGACCAAAAACTAAGGTTCCACCCTGTTCCTGTGCCATAACCCCTGTTACAAACACCGACATGATTAATGCTAAAATAATAAAAGTTGTTAAAGCTATTTTTTTCATACTATCTTCTTCCTCCTCTTTTTTGTTTAGAAATTATTTAATTTTAACTTATTTGATTTTGGAAATCACCTCTACTTATTAATTAATAGAATATTTACAAAAATAACTTTATACCTATATATATTATATTTTATTTTTCAACCTAAGTCAATTATTGTTTAGTAATTTTGTAATATAATATAATAAATGTAAATCTACTTTTTTATTTTCTTTCTGAATCAATTATATAATTAAATATTTTATGAGCCAGTTTATCTTTATCCATTAATGGCAATTTAGTACTGCCTTCTTCACTTAAAATACTGACCTTATTTTTATCACTACCAAATGCAATGTTTTTATCACTAATGTCATTAGCAACAATATAATCTGCCCGTTTTTTCCTCAACTTCTGCTGAGCATTTTCTAATAAATTTTCGCTTTCAGCTGCAAAACCAATTAATAACTGCGAATTCTTTTTTCTTTTCCCCAGTTCAGCTAATATATCAGTTGTTCTCTCCAAATTTATGTTTAAAGCTCTGTCTTCTTTTTTTATTTTCTGAGTGCTGTATTCCTGCGGTCGATAATCAGCAATAGCTGCAGCCATAATTATAATATCTGCAGTTTCAGCTTCCTTAAGTACCTCATTTTTCATATCTGCAGCACTTTTTACTTTTATTAAGTTAACACCTAAAGGGCTCTCCAGATTAGTTGGTCCGGAAATCAACTTTACATCAGCACCTCTATAAGAAGCTGCCTTTGCTAAAGCATAACCCATTTTTCCACTGGAGTAATTTGTTAAAAAACGAACCGGGTCTATTGCTTCTCTTGTTGGTCCTGCTGTAATTAAAACTTTTTTATTCTTAAGATCCTTCTGAGAAAGTTCTTTTTTTATTCCTTCTACCAATCTCTCAGGAGCAGGCAGTCGTCCCCGGCCTGTATAACCACAGGCTAAATAGCCAGCATCAGGAGTTATAATTTTATATCCCAATTCTTCTAAAGTCTTCATATTTCTCTGCACCACAGGGTTTTCAAACATGTGAACATTCATCGAAGGTGCAATCATAATCGGAGCCTGGGCAGCCAAAATTACTGTTGTCAACAAATCATCTGCAATACCGGCAGCCGCTTTCGCAATAAAATTAGCAGTAGCAGGTGCTATTAAAAATAAATCTGCCTTATCTGCCAGGCCTATATGTTTAACTTCACTGGTCGTAGTGCTAAATAATTTGCTCTCTACTGGTAAGTGAGTTAGTGAATGAAATGTAATCGGCTTAATAAATTCTGCTGCAGCTTCGGTCATAATGGTATAGACATTATAATCCAGTTTTGTTAATCTACTTGCAACCTCTAAAGATTTATAGGCGGCAATTCCCCCAGTTACCCCTAAAACAATATTTGCAGACATTTTACTACTCCTTTACAATATAATTCAATGATTAATTCATTTATAAACAATTATTTTTATTCTATAAATCCTCACTTTTCTTTTTATAAGTAAGCTTATCTTTTTCAATTTCTTCTAAACTTCTGGAAACTAACTTATGACTGCGGTAGTTTTCCATAAGTTCTGGCCCACCTTCATTAAGATGTCTGGCTCTCTTTGATGCTAAAATAATAACCGTATATAAACTATCAGCTTTATCTATTAACTGTTCTGCAGAAGGCTCAGTAATCATTGCGAATCTCTCCTTTTCTGTTCTTGAATGATGATTTTTTTTATTTCTTTAACTGTATCAGCTAAATTATCATTAATAACTTCATAATCATAATTATGTACCTCTTTTAGTTCCTGACGAGCATTTTTTAAACGAATATTTTTGCTTTTATCACTTTCGGATCCTCTTTTATCAAGCCGATTTTCTAACACTTCTAAAGATGGAGGTAATAAGAAAATATAAACTGCTTCTGGATACTTTTCTCGTACCTGTTTGGCTCCCTGGGTATCAATTTCTAAAATTATATCTTCTCCCTCTTCAAGTTTCTGATCTACAAATTTTTTAGGAGTTCCATAATAATGACCGTGTACAACTGCACTTTCTATAAAACCATCATCTGCATTAATTTCTTTAAATTCTTCTTCAGAAATAAAGAAATAATCATCTCCCTCAACCTCACCTTCTCTTCTTTCTCTAGTAGTAGCAGAAACAGAATATGAAACTCCATCAAAATCTTTAAATAGTTCGTCCAGCACTGTATTTTTGCCCACACCTGATGGACCGGATAATACAAATAGTAAGCCCTTTGTCATTTAATTATACCTCCACTTTATTTATCGTCTTCTAAACGATGTGAGACAGTCTCAGGTTGAATTGCAGATAATACCACATGGTCACTATCTGTAATAATAACTGCTCTTGTACGGCGTCCATAGGTAGCGTCTATTAACATTCCTCGTTCACGCGCTTCCTGAATGATTCTTTTTATAGGTGCTGATTCTGGACTTACTACTGCAATCACCCGATTTGCTGCAATAATATTCCCAAAACCAATATTAACTAAATTAACATCCATTTATTTATACCTCCCAAAAACTTATTTATCTAAAATAACTTCGCTCCTTATCTTTATTAATGATACCACAGCATTACTCTTTTGACAAGGGATGAACGAGTTTCTTTGTCTTAAACAAATGTTTAGATAATTGACTCTTAGCTTAGTTTCTTTTATACTTAAAGAAATATATTAAAGAATGGAGTGATCGGTATGGCCTTTGATGGAATTATGTTATCTGCACTTAAAGATAATTTAAAAGAAAAAATAACAGGTGCTCGAATCGAAAAAGCTTATCAAATAGATAAAAAATATTTAATTATCCGTTTAAGAAATAATAATCAGAATTTAGAATTATTGATTTCTACTGACCCTCAGGGTGCAAGAATGAATTTAACTAAAGTAGATTTCGACTTTCCCTCTTATCCACCTGATTTCTGTATGATGCTCCGCAAATACTTAAAGAATTCTTATATTCAGCAGATAGTACAGCCTAAATTTGAAAGAATGATTAGGATTGACATTGAAAAAAGAGGAAAAAAATTCAGCTTAATTGCTGAACTCATGGGTAAATATAGTAATGTAATCCTTTTAGATGATAATGAAATGGTACTTGATGCAATGAAAAGAATTACTGAAAAACAAAATTCTGAGCGGCAGTTATATCCGGGAATCAAATATCAAAATCCACCTGCTCAGGATAAATTAAATCCACTTGAATTAAACAGCAAAGAGGAATTTAGACAAATTATTGAGGAAGAATTTTTTCAGGCAGCATTTAGAGCCGTAATGTATAACTTTAGAGGAATTGGACCCTATTCAGCTCGCGAAATAGTTTTTAGAGCCGGTATAGATCCATCTGAAAATTATATTGATTTATCGGATTCAGAAAAAAACAAAATTGCTGAATCAATGCTTGAACTTTTTACCCGGTTTAAAAAAGGTATTTATAATCCAGTTATTGCAATAACTGATAAAGAAGTAGACTATATTTCTGCCTTTATCCTCAAACATAGAAACCCGGAAGAACTTAAAGAATTTGACGATCTTGACCAGATGATGGATTATTATTTTAGAGAGTTTTTAAAAGACAAAGAATTAAATCAGGGCATTAGAGAATTAAATAAAGTGGTTAACACTTATTTAAATAAAAATATTAAAAAACAGAAAAAATTAAAAAAACAGCTGCAGGAAAGCAAAAATGCAGAAAAGTATAAAAAAATGGGCGAGTTAATTACAGCTAATATTTATCAGATCGATCGAGGAGACAAAAAAGTTGTAGTTAAAAATTATTATAGTGAAGATCAAAGCGAAATAGAAATTAAACTTGATCCTTCAAAATCAGCTTCTGAAAATGCTCAAAAATATTTTAAAAAATATAATAAACTGAAAAAAAGTGTTAAACATTTAAAGAGAGAGATTGCTAAGCTCAGACATGAGGAAAAATATTTAAAACAGGTCAGCATGAATATTGAACAGGCAGAAACTTTAGATGACTTAGAGGAAATTAAAGAAGAATTGAAAGAAGAAAACTATATTAAAAAACAGAAACAGAATAAAAGAAATAAGAGTAATAAAAAACTTCCTCCCCGAAAATTTATTTCCAGTGATGATTATCAGATACTGGTGGGTAGAAATAATAAGCAAAATGACCGACTGACTAAAAAAATTGCCAATGATGGTGATATCTGGCTGCATACCAAACTAATAGCCGGCTCTCATGTAATTATAAAAAAAGACACTGATAAAAAAGTTCCTGATCAAACATTAACAGAAGCAGCAGCAGTTGCTGCTTATTATAGTAAAGCAAGAGAATCCACAAATGTACCAATAGATTACACTCCAGTAGAAAATGTTAATAAACCTAAAGGAGCAAAACCAGGCCTGGTCTACTACGAAAAATATCAAACAATTTATATTGACCCGGCAGATAAAACATTATTAAAAAAATTAGCAGCAGATTAATTTCTGCTGCTCCATTTATTTATAACTATAATGATGATTTTAATTAAGAAAACAAACAAAAAGACAGTAAGTATAATATTTATTATTCTTGCTGGATATTTCTGATAATAACTCTCTTTATTTTGTAAAACAAGATTAATAGTTTTCCTGCCGTTTTTTATTCTAAGCTTCTTGACTATCTTTCCCCATTCATCTATATAACCACTAAAGCCACCTCTAATAGCTCTAATTAAATCAGTATTAGTCTCTGCAGCTCTATAGACTGCTGCTGCAAAGCTAAGATTACTATAAACTGGCGAGTCAATTATATCTTCTGCTGCTGAATGAACAATTAGATTCTGTCCCTGTGCATAGATCTTTTCTCTGGAAACAAGTGGAATAAAAATTTCTTCTGCAAAAAGATTGATATACTGGATCCCTCCTACCTTAATATGAGCTGCCGAATCAGGGAAATTGGTTTGCTTTACACTAAAATTTAAATAATCTACTAGAAAATCAGTTATTTCCCTCAAATAGGGAAAGTTGAGACCTGCCAGAATATTTCTCTGTTGATTACTGCGATTAATAACTTCCATTTTTCCTGACAATAAAAACAGCGAATTAAAAATTTCAGCATTATAACTTCCTTCTGCTGCTGCTTGAGCACCTAACTGCAAATAGAAATTCTGTTCACCATTTCCCAGCAGAGAAAAAAACCGATCTCTATAATATTCATTTCTAATCAAATCAAAGCTGAGACTTTTTTCAGGGGTAAAGATAAATTTACTGTCACTATTTTTGACAAGAGCTGATAAATTGTCAATTTCTGTTTCAATTTTTTTAAAAACATTATCCTTCTGATCAGAATTTGATACCAGCAGATCAACTGACTGCCTGCTTAATTCCGCCTCATTAACAGGCTCAATAAAAAATGGAACAGCTGCTAAAATTATAAAAATCACAAGCAGCGGCAGTGCCTTCTTCCAGTCAGGTTCTAAATAAATTTTCACAAAATAAGAAGCAATTAAAACAGCAATAAAGGAGACAATAAAGATTCCACCATAGGATGCATACTGTACTATTAAAGCAAAAGAACTCTGGGTATAGGCAAAATAATTAAATGGATTAAAATTCAAAAGTTCAAAGCGTAAATATTCTAAAACTGTCCAGCTTAAAGCAGCAATAAATGGACTATATGAATATTCTGGCTGCAAAAACTTATTAACTAAAACCCAGCCAGCAAGAGGTAAAGCCGAAAGCAAAAAATAAAGAAATAAAATAAAGAAATTAAAAGAAATCGGCATTTTAAGGGTTGAACTTAGAGGTTGATAAAGCCAGTAAAAAGACAAAACAGAGTTAAAAAAACCTACCAGTAAAGCAATTATAAAAGAATGATTGTAATCATAATCTTTAACCAAATAAATTAAAGGTATAAAAGCAAACCAGCTTAAGAAAAATAAAGCAGGTAAATAGTATGGGATTGTAAATAATAATGATGACAAAATAATTAATATAAATTCCATATCTCTGCCTCCAAAAATTATTATATAATATAAATTGAAAAAAGACCAGCTTTTAAAGCTGGTCTTAATCATTTTCTTATTTTAACTTGATGATTAGGAATTTTTTCTATTGACCTCTTCTATAATTTTTTCGCTGATATCTCCTGGAACCTTATCATAATGAGAAAATTCCATATCAAATGAACCATAACCACCTGTAATTGATTTCAGCTCTACAGCGTAGTTAAACATCTCTGACTGGGGCACCTTAGCTTTAATAATCTGAACCCCATCCTGAGGTTCCATACCTTCAATTCTACCACGTCTGGAGTTGAAATCACCCATTATATCTCCCATAAAATCCTGAGGAACCGTAACCTTAACAGACATAATTGGCTCTAATAAGATACATTTGGACTGAGCCAGTGCTTTTCTAAATGCTTTAGAAGCTGCAATCTTAAATGCCATTTCTGAAGAATCAACATCATGATAAGAACCATCATATAAAATAACTTTAAAATCAACTACAGGATAACCTGCCAGTACTCCTTCTGCTTTAGCTTCAATAATTCCTTTTTCTACACCAGGTATATACTGTCCCGGAATTGCACCACCAAAAATTTCCTCCTGAAATTCAAAACCTCTTCCTCGTGGAAGCGGCTCAACTTTCATCATTACATGTCCATACTGACCACGTCCACCGGATTGCTTTTTATACTTTTCTTCTACATCCGCTTTTTTCTGAATAGTTTCTCTATAAGCAACATCCGGCTCCTGAGTTGTAAAATCAATATCATATTTACGCTGACATTCTTCTTTAACCATAGTAAAATGGATTGTTCCCATTCCATCACAAATTAATTCCTTGGTCACTTTATTATAATTAACATTAAATGTTGGATCGGAATCACTATAACGATGTAAAGCAGAAGCCATTTTTTCTTCATCTATTCCTTCAGCTGGAAAGACTGCCCGGCTGTACATCGGCTTGGGGAATTCTAATTCACGATAATAGACATCTGCTGCCGGGTCACGCATAGTAAAGGAAGTTTCCAGTTCCTCTAACTTTGCTACAGCTCCAATTTCTCCTGCTGTTAAATCATCAACATTATTCTGATCCTTACCATTGAGCTTATAGAGTTTAGTAACTTTAATTTCCTTATCAATATTGGGAATAAAAACTAAATCATCTCGCTCTAATTTACCAGAAAAGACTCTGAAAATAGACAATTTACCAATATAAGGATCAACCATTGTTTTACAGACCTGAGCACTAAATTTACTATCCGGTTCTGGTGTCAGAGTTTCTCCAGATTCAACTAAGTGATCAGAATGTACTTCAGATGCTGAAGGGAATATTTTTGTTAAATCAGCTAAGAATTTAGCTACCCCACAGTTTTCCAGGGCAGATCCTGCAAAAACAGGAACTAACTGTTCATTTGCAACCTCTTCTTCAAAAGCTTTAGTTAATTCTTTAATAGTTATTTTTTCACCATCAAGATATTTAATCATTAAATCTTCCTTTAATTCCACTATCTCTTCAGTCAGTTTTAATTCATAATCCTCTACTCTTTCCTTTTCTGAATCTGGTACCGGAAAAGCCTTAAGCTTTCCGTCTACATTTTTATATAATTTTTCATCTAATAAATCAATTATCCCTTCAAATTTTCCATTCTCATAATGCGGGATAGTTACAATCGCAAAACTGTCATCATATGTAGAACGAAGTTGATCAACTACTTTATCAAAATCTGCATCCTCTTTATCAATTTTATTAATAAATACAGCCTTTGCCAGATCATTTTTTTTTGCTAAATCCCAGACATAACCTGTATTAACTTCAATTCCGGCTGCTGCATCAACTAAAAGCACTGCACTCTCTACCATTCTTAAAGCACTGATTACTTCACTGCGAAAATCAGCATAACCGGGTGTATCAATAAAATGAAATAATTTATTATGCCATTCAAAATTAAAATAACTATTATGAACTGAATGATGATGTTCTTTCTCAACTGCACTAAAATCGGATTGGGAATTTCCTTGATCAACACTGCCGGGCTCATTAATCACCCCTGCATTATAGAGCAGCATCTCAGTCAGTGTTGATTTGCCCGCACCTCCATGTGATATAAAGCAAAAATTTCTAATGTCCTTACCAGTAATTTTACTCAATTTTTCCACCAACCTTTCATTTTATTAATGTTTAGTGAATATGATGTCATGATAATTGATTTAAATATTCTGACACTGCACTTTAAAAAAATTTCTGTGTTTTATTACTTCTACAATAGTTATTTAAATTCCTTTAATTTTTTGAATATTATTTTAAAAAACTAATCTACCCTGTTAAATTTTTCAAGAAAAATTTAAGACAAAACAGAGTAGATTAGCTAATATTCAAATTCAGATCTGAATAAAATTTAATTATTTTCCTTTATCTGTTCAGCTACATTTTTACCCAGCAGATAACATTTTTTCAGAATATCTCTCCCAGGAGCAAATTGTGATTCGATTACAGGCTCCACCAGATCACAGTTGACTTTTTCTTTAAAGTCTTCTAATCTATCCAGCGCTCCACCACTCCAGCTGTAAGAACCAAAAATACCAAGTACTCGTTTTTTTAAATTTCTACTTTCTAAACTCTTAAGCAGATATTCCATTGGAGGAAAAATTTTGGTATTATAGGTACAACTTCCCAACACAATACCATTATATTTCCAGATATCATTAATTATAAATGAAACATCTTTACGCGAAACGTCAAATAATTTAATCTGCTCAATTCCATTTTCAGATAAAGAACGCGCTACTGCTTCCGCCATTACTTTTGTATTACCATACATTGACCCATAAACAACTACAACGCCCTCTTCTGTCTGCTGCTGACTCCATTTATCATATTCATCAATTATATGAGCAGGATCCTCGCGCCAGACAAGTCCATGAGTAGAGGCAACCATTCCAATTTCATCAATCTCCTGGCGCAGTCTGGAAATAGCTCTATGAACAACCGGACCATATTTACCAATAATATTGGAGAAATATCTTCTAATTTCTTCTTCAAAATGATTAACATTAACCTCATCATCAAATAAATAACCATTTAATGAACCAAAACCGCCGAAGGCATCCCCGGCAAACAAAATTTTATCTTTTTGATCGAAAGTCATCATAGTCTCCGGCCAGTGAACCATTGGAGTTAGATAAAACTTGAGAGTTCTGGTACCTAAATCAAGTTCATCTCCGTCTTCAATGACTATGGTACCTTCTGTAATTCCATAAAAGCCTTCTAAAAAATTCATTGTTTTAGCATTCCCTACAATTTTCATTTCCGGAAAGGCCTCACGCATTGATTTGATTGAACCAGAGTGATCGGGTTCCATATGGTTAATAATTAAATAATCAACCTTTTTATTTCCAATCACATCTTTAACCTTTTCTAGATAAGTATCTGTATAATTAATCTTAACTGTATCTATTAATGCTACCTGATCATCATTAATCACATATGAATTATAAGAAATCCCCTCCGGTAAAGGCCATAAAGATTCAAATAAATCAGTTTCTTTATCATTGACTCCAACCCAGTGCACATTTTCGCTAAGTTTAATTGAATTATACAAGGTAATCTCCTCCTAAAATTATTTTCTATAAATTAATTTCTATTAAAATCCAAAATTTCCTGCTTTAAAATTTTATTTTTCTCTTCGTAATTTATCCAGAAAACCCTTAAAATCAGATTTCAATTCTGCTTCAAACTCCATTTTTTTCCCTGTATTAGGATGTGTGATAATTAATTTTTTAGCATGTAAAAGCTGTCTCTCTGCTCCCAGTTTATTTTTAGATCCATATCTTTTATCACCAACCACAGGATGTCCTAAATAGGAAAAATGAACTCTAATCTGATGAGTTCTACCAGTTTCAATTTTTACTTCTACTAAAGTATAATGCTTAAATTCTTCAATAATTTTAAAACGGCTAACAGCATTTTTACTGTGGTGTTTACGAACAGCCATTTTTTTTCGATTATTGGGATCTCTCCCAATTGGGGCATCAATTTTTCCTTTTTCATAAGCCAGATTACCCTCAACCAGAGCATAATAATACTTTTCTATATTCCTGTTTTTAAATTGTCGCGCCAGTCCTTTATGACTTTTATCATTTTTAGCCACTATCAAAAGCCCGGATGTATCTTTATCGAGCCGGTGAACAATCCCCGGTCTTTTTACCCCATTGATTGCAGATAAATTATCCACATATGCCAGCAGAGCATTAACAATTGTATCATTATAATGGCCTGGAGCCGGATGAACAACCCGATCTGCATTTTTATTAATAACAATTATATCCTGATCTTCAAATACTATATCCAGCTTCATCTCAACTGCTTTAATTTTACTTTCTTTTTCTTCTATAAGTATTTTTACAAAATCACCTGCAGCTATTTTATAACTTTTATCAACTGCATTTTCATTAACAGTGATTTTTCCTTCTTCAATCAGTTTTTGAATATAAGAACGAGATAAATCATCAAACTCAGCTGCTAAAAATTTATCTACTCTCATACCCTGATTATTTTTATCTACTTTTAGATTATACTTCTCCATTTAAACACCTCAATCTGCTGAAAAGAGTAATTTGTATATTAAAATTAAAACTCCCAAAAATATAAAAATATCTGCAATATTTATTACCGGCAGCTGATAAAAATCAAATAGATTAAAAGCAAGAAAATCAGTCACATAATGCAGCAGTATACGGTCAATGAGGTTTGATATACTCCCACCGAGCAAAAAGACAATTGCTATTTTAACTGCAGCTGTCTGTTTTAACTCTTTTTGATAAATATAAACAATAAATATTAAAAAAAGAACGGTTATCCAGATAAAGAAAACGCGCTGACCGCTGAGGATTCCAAAAGCTGCTCCCCTATTTTTGACAAATGTTATATGTAAATAATCTCCAGCAATTGATAATCGCTGAGATTGGTGAAAATTACTCCTAATTAGAGATTTACTTAACTGATCAATTAAAATAATAAATATAGAAAAAACAACAATCAACATAATCTCAACTCCATCTATAATTTTAACATACAGAAATAATTTAAACAATTAAAAATTGCTCTTTTATATTATTATATTCTATGCTAAGATAAGAGATGGATAATTATTTTTGATGTCTTCTCACATCCAACTACATAAATAAAGGATGAAGGATTATGAAATTAGAACTAACAAAAAACAGCAGCAGACGAGCAAAAACAATTTTTATGCTTGCTTTTCCTGCAATGCTCGAAATGTCATTAAATACTCTGGTTGGAATGGCTGATACAATTATGATTAGCCGCTTTATAGGTAAAGAGGCTCTGGCAGCAGTTGGCTTTGCCAATCAAATCATTTTCACTTTGATTTTTGTTTTTTCTGCTTTTAATGCAGGTGCAACTGCCATGGTGTCCCGCAGCTATGGTGAGGGCAACAAAAAACGAATGAATAAAATTATGAATGAAAATTTAACTTTAAACCTAATTTTAGGAATAACAGTTACTTTATTCACTTTCTTTTTTGCCGACCTTATTTTAAATGTTTATGATATTACAGCTATTGTTAAAGATTATGGAACAACATATTTAAAA